>DAOUKN010000284.1:0-4829 GCA_034421255.1 Chloroflexota bacterium
GGCGCCCGCAGCCACCGGTCCGTGAATCCGTCGATCATCACTTCAGACATCTGCGAATCCTCCAACTGGCCCAGAACTGCTTTCGCGAGACGGCTGGCCTGCGCTACTCCGACTGCTCGTGCTTCGCCAAGTCATGGTGGCCAAGAGTCGTATCGACAAGTGTGCCCATTTGGGAAGTCAGACTCCGTTCGTAGTGAGCCTGTCGAACCACGCCCTTCGACAAGCTCAGGGCGAACGGATTCAAGTGACGTACGTCAAGCCAAGAGTAGATGCATGAAAGTGCCGCCAGGCGCAAGGAGGCTGCACCTACGTCGGCCCGAGACGCACCGGACCGAGGTTTTCGCGATCAAGAATCTGGATGCTGTCCACGAAGCGGATGACCGACGTCGGAAGGTCCATCACGAGTGAATGCGTCCGCGCGCCGCCGCCGAAGAAGCGCACCCCGCGCAGCAGGTCCCCGTCCGTGACGCCCGTGATCGCCACCGCGATCTGGCTGCCGCTGGCTAGGTCCTCGGTGCGGAGGACTCGCTCATCGGGGTCTGACACACCCATCGCCCCCAACCGCTGCCGATCCGACTCGTCCCGCGGCTTGAATCGAGCCTGAATCTCGCCGCCGAGACAGCGCAGGGCCGCGGCGGCCAGCACGCCCTCGGGCGCGCCGCCGATGCCCATCACCGCATGGTCGGCGGTGCCCGCCACGGCCACCGACACCGCCGCCGTGAGATCGCCGTCGCTGATGAGCTTGATGCGCGCGCCGGCAGCGCGGATTTCTTCGATCAGCGACTCATGACGTGGGCGATCCAGCACCACGACGGTCAGATCGGCGACCTCTCGTCGCAGCGTGCCGGCGATGATTTGCAGGTTTTCGTGAACCGAGTAGTCCAGGCTCACGCGGCCGGCAGCCGGCGGGCCGACAATCAGCTTGTCCATGTACGTGTCCGGCGCGTTCAACAGCCCGCCGCGCTCCGCGATGGCCATTGTCGCGACGGCGTTCGGGAGACCGCCGGCCACCAGGTTCGTGCCTTCGAGCGGATCGACCGCGATGTCGAACGGCGTGCCGGTCTCCGGTCCCACGGTTTCGCCGATGTAGAGCATCGGCGCCTCATCCCGCTCGCCCTCGCCGATGACGATGCGTCCCGCCAGGCCGACCTGGTCCAGCGCCGTGCGCATGGCGTCCACGGCCAGCGAGTCGGCGTGCTTGCCGTCGCCGTGCCCCATGGCCCGCGCCGCGGCCACCGCGCCGGCTTCCGTCACCCGGGCCAGGGCCGAGGCAGCCGAACGATTAGCGGCGATCACGAATTAGCATCTCCAATCGTGGTGGCATGGCTCGGAATGCTCCGGATGAACCGGTAGGCGCCCCGATCCGTTCGCCCTGAGCTTGTCGAAGGGTCCGTCGAACGGATTGGGGCGCGTGCTGGCCAAGATCTCCAGCTGTCCAGGCGAGGCTCTATCTCGCCCGAGAGCCCTGCCGCCTTCTGTCGCGCGTAAATCACGATGCGCGAGCCTACTCGCGATGGTGCGCCTCGACCGGCTTGCCGCCGGAATCGGCGAACTGCTTCAGCCCCAGCCGCAGCGTGTTCCATCCCAGCACGGCGCACTTGATCCGCACCGGAAACTGCCGCACGCCTTCCAGCGCGATGCCGTCGCCCAGCAGTTCCTCGTTGGGCTCCTCGCCCTCCAGCATCATGCCGCGCAGGGCCTGGATGATCTCCTCGATCTCCCCAATCGGGCGACCCTCGATCGCTTCCGTCATGATCGATGCCGACGCCAGGCTGATGGAGCACCCGTGGCCGCCAAAGCGCACGTTGGTGACCGTCTCGTCGTCGATTTCGAGCCAGAGCGTGACCTCGTCGCCGCAGAGCGGGTTCGCCCCTTCGACCACCACGTGCGCACATTTGAGCGCGCCGCGGTTCCGCGGGCGCTTGTAGTGATCCATGATCACTTCGCGGTACAGGTCGTCCAGCGCCATCTCAGATCGTGCCGAAGAAGCGCTGCGCCTTCGACACGCTCTCGACCAGCCGGTCGATCTCGTCCGTCGTGTTGTAGAGATAGACGCTGGCGCGCGCGGTGGCGTGAACGCCCAGCTTGCGCATCAGCGGCTGCGCGCAGTGGTGGCCGGCCCGGATGGCGATGCCCTCGCCGTCGAGCACCGTGCCCACGTCGTGCGGGTGCAGGTCATTCACCGTAAACGACACGACCCCACCGCGTTCCCCGTCGGCGTCCGGTCCGTGCACGGACACGCCGGGCATGTCGCTGAGCACGTTCACCGCATAGGCCCCGAGCTGGCGTGCATGCGCATCGATCGCATCCATGCCCATGCCATCCAGGTAGTCCACGGCCACGCCCAGGCCGATTGCGCCGGCGATGTTGGGGGTGCCGCCCTCGAACTTGTCCGGCAGCTCCGCCCAGGTGGACGACTCCAGCTCCACGGTGCGAATCATGCTTCCGCCAAAGTGCGCGGGCTCCATCGCCTCCAGCAGAGCCTCCTTGCCGTACAGGACGCCGATGCCCGTGGGCCCGGCCATCTTGTGTCCCGAGAACGTCAGAAAGTCCAGGTCCAGCGCCTGCACGTCCACTGGCATGTGCGGCGCCGACTGCGCGCCGTCGACGGCGATCAGGGCGCCGTGCGCGTGGGCCAGGCGGGCCATCTCCGCCACGGGCGCAATCACGCCGAGCACGTTCGATACGTGGTGCACGGCCACGAGCTTGGTCTGCGGACCCAGCATGCCGCCGTAGGCGTCCAGGTCGATCACGCCCGCGTCGTCCGTAGGAATGAAGCGCAAACGTGCGCCGCGCCGCTTCGCCAGCGCCTGCCAGGGCACCAGGTTGCTGTGGTGCTCGACATCGGTGAGCAAAATTTCATCGTCCGCTGCGATGTTCTCGTCGCCCCAGGCGCGCGCGAGCATGTTGATGCCGTCCGTCGTGCCGCGGGTGAAGATCACCTCGTGCGGCTGGGCGGCGTTGATGAAGCGGGCGACCCGCACCCGGGCGTCCTCGTAAGCCGCCGTGCCTTTCTCGCTCAGGTAGTGGATGCCGCGGTGGATATTCGCGTTCGTGGTTTCGTAGTAGTCCTGAAGTGCGTCGATGACGACGCGCGGCTTCTGCGAGGTGGCCGCGTTGTCCAGGTAGACCAGCGGCTTGCCGCGCACCTCTTGGGTCAGGATGGGGAAATCGCGCCTCAGCGCGACAGCGTCGAGCGGGGCGGCCCGGTCGGCTGGCGCGACGGCGCCGCGGGTCGAGGTGCTCATGTTCTAAGTATCGAACAACACCAGGATTCGGCCCTGCTCGACTTTCGTCTCGTAAACCTGCACCGGCAGGATGGCCGGCAGCGTTCGCGGCCGGCCGGTGCGCACGTCGAAGTGGGAGCTGTGGCGCGGGCAGCGGATCGTTCCCGCCGCCGGATTGAAATCGCCCTCCGACAAGTAGGCCTCGTCATGCGTGCACAGGTCGTCCATGGCAAAGATCTCGCCGTCGACGTTGTATAGGCCCACCGGCTCGCCGTCGATCTCCACCGCCATCTTGGCGCCTGCGGGAAATGCGTCAATCGGACCAACGTCGCTGTAGCCGCCCGCGGCCTGCCCTGGTTGGGTCACGCCTCAGATTCCCGCCGCGCCGTCAGTGCCCGCGGCAGGCGCAATCAGGATCTCGCGCAGCACGTCGCGCACGCCCTCGTGGGGCGCGCGGTCCAGCACCGCCTCAAAATACCCCTCGACAATCAGCTCTCGCGCCTGCGCCTCGGGGAGTCCTCGCGAGCACAGGTAGTACAGGTGGCTCGGCTCCAGCGTCGACGTGGTCGCGCCGTGGGTGCAGCGCACGTCGTCCGCCATGATTTCGAGCCGTGGAATCGAGTCGGCGCGCGTGCCGCTGTTCAGCAGCAGGTTGCGATTGTTCTGGTAGGCGTTGGTGCGTTGCGCCTTCGGCTCGACGACGATGGTGCCGGCGTAGACGGAGCGGGCGCGTCCGTCGAGCACTCCGGCAAACAGCAGGTCGCTGGTGCCGTCCGGCGCCAGGTGACCCTGCGTGGTGTGGTGATCCACGAACTGCCGGCGGCCGAGTCTGAAGGCGCCGTTCATGACGACGCTGGCGCCGGGCTCGGTCAAGCCCGCCTCGACCCGGGCCTTGTGAAACCGTCCCCCGACGGTCACGTTGGTGCTGGTTAACGTGGCGTCCCGGCCCACGATGGCGCGCTGCGACAGGATCGAGCGGGCATCGGCTGCCAGGGCCTGAACGTGCGAGTAGGTGAGCTGCGCGCCGGAGTCCACGAACAGCTCCGTCGCGCCGTTGACGAGCGCCGGCGAGTCGTGCTCGGCGTCTGCCCACCACTCCACGATCGACGCCTGCGCGCCATCGCCGAGCGAGGCCAGCAGGTGCGGCTGCTCGAGCCCCGCGTCGCCGCAGACGACAACGAGGATTGGTTTCGCTACCACGGCGCCCCGCGGCACGTGCAGCAGGGCGCCACCCTGCCACAGTGCCGCGTTGAGGGCCTGGAACTTGCCCTGCTCCGGTGGGATGGCGGTCGTGCTCAGGCGTTCGCGCACCAGCTCCGGCTGCGTTCGCGCGGCCTCCGCCAGGTCCAGCGCCACCACTCCCGCGTCACGGGCCTCCGGGCTGATGTCGATCACGCGGGCGCCGGCGGCGCTCACCAGCAGGGTGACGCTTGGCGACAGCGCCGCCGCGGGCACCGTCGAAGGCACGCGGCCAACACCGTCCCGTGCCGGCGCGGGCGTCAGCGATTCCCACCGCAGCCACCGCAAATCGGTGCGCCGCCATTCCTCGTCGGTGCGTCCGGGATTCGGCGTGGCGTCGTAAACGTCCCACGCGGCCTGGCG
>DAOUKN010000285.1:0-3724 GCA_034421255.1 Chloroflexota bacterium
TCCGGCGCGTTGACGGGCGGGGCGGTGGTGGTTTCTTCGCTGGCGAGTCGCTGGTCCGCCTCGGTGGCCTCGCCGGGCGGGCCGTTCTCCGCCGGCCCGGAGGACATCGTCGAGTCGCTGGCGCCAGCGGCTCCGTCGGTTGCGTCGGCGGTGGAGTCGGTGGCCTGAGCCGGAGCGGGCCGTGCCTCGAACGCCTGGATCGCGCGGTCGAGCTCGTCGGGATCCAGTCCCGGCGGCGTGAACGGATCGCGGCGTCGGCGGTGGGGCAGCGCCAGCTCCGCGGCGCGGCGCACATCTTCGAGGGTCACTTCGGTCCGACCGTCGAGCGCCGCAATGGTGCGGGCGGTCTTGTACATGACGATGTCGGCGCGATGGCCGTCCACGCCCATGGCGTTGGCAATGTGCGTGATCAGCCCCAACTTGTCGCTGCTCACGTTCACGTCCGGGAGCAAACCGCGGGCCCGCTCGATCAGGGCCATCAGGTCGTTGGTCGCCGGTCCCCAGCTCTCCAGGAATTCCGCCGTGTCGGTCTCGAAGGCGAGCCGGCGCCGCACGATCTCGGCGCGGGCTTGGGGATCCCGGTCGCCCTTGATCTCCGCCGCCAGACCAAAACGGTCGAGAAGCTGCGGGCGCAGGTCGCCTTCCTCGGGATTCATCGTGCCGACGAGGATGAACTCCGCCGGGTGATGGAAGGCCACGCCCTCGCGCTCGACGCGGTTGACGCCCGACGCCGCGCTGTCAAGCAGCGTGTCGACGAGGTGGTCGTCCAGCAAGTTGACCTCGTCGACGTAGAGGATGCCGCGGTGCGCATCGGCGAGCAGGCCGGGCTCGAACGATCGCTGGCCGTCTCGCAGCACGGTCTCGAGGTCGATGGTGCCGACGACGCGGTCCTCGGTCGCGGACACGGGCAGGTCGACGACACGAACGCGTTGAGACTCAGTCTCGATCGAGACGGAGGCGGCGAGCTTCTCGCGGCACTCATGGCAGACGTTGCCGGAAGCCGGGTCGCAGCGGTAGCGGCAGGTGGAGACGGTGATGGCCGGGAGAATTACCGCCAACCCGCGCACCGCCGTTGACTTGGCGGTGCCCCGCTCGCCGCGAATGAGCACGCCGCCGATGGCGGGGTTTACGGCGTTGGCCAGCAGCGCCAGCTTCATCCGGTCCTGGCCGACGATGGCCGCGAAGGGATAGGTCACGCCAATGGTGTCGGCGGCGGATTCGGTGGGCATGCTCAACGTGGTCGAGGCGGCCGTGGAGCGGCTTCCGCCGGCGCCTTCACGACGGCGCGGCGTTGCCACAGGTGACGCGCGGCCCAGCCCGCGGTTACGACGAGACCGATGATCCCGATGACCTGCGACTGTTGCAGCCCGGCGAACAGCAGGTTCTGGTCGAGACGCAGGAATTGCAGGCCCAGCCGTAGCGCGCTGTAACCCGCGACGACGAACCAGTAGGTATAGAGGTTGCCCATGTACCGGAACACGATCCACAGGGCGGCGGCGAAGATGACGAAGTCGCCCAGCATCTCGTAGGTCGTGGCCGGGTGGACCGGGAATCCCTCGATCTCAGGCCGGGCGGGACCCTGACCGAGCGTGTTGGGGTGGGTGTAGAACACCGCCCAGGGCAGGTCGGACGCCAGAGCATGGTGCTCGCCGTTGATGAGATCGCCGATGCGTCCGACGCCCATGCCGAAGATGGTGCCCGGCGCGCCGATGTCCAGCGCGGTGCGCACGGGGAGGCGCATCCACCACGCGGCCCCGCCCACGCCGATGGTTCCGCCGACGATCGCGCCCCACACGGTGATGCCGCCCTGGTTGAGCTTGAAGATGCTGGCGAAGTCGTGGGCGAACTCGCGCTCCCAGTTGTCGACGACGTAAAGCGCTCGTGCCACCACGATGCTGGCCGCAACGCCCCAGAGGGCGAGGGTGGTGACCTCGTCGATGGTGATGGTCGACCGGCGCGCCAGCCGCCGCGCGACGATCACGCCCACGATGATGCCGATGACCGCCCATAGGGAGTGCCACGTGAACCGGAAGTCGCCTAGGGCGAACAGGTCCGGGTCCCACGGGATTTCGATGGCGTACACGCGGCAGCCTCAGTCCGTCACGGGGTCCACCGGTGGACCCGCCGCCCGATGGTACCTGCCGTGGCGCGAGTGACGGCCGGGCGCGGTCATCCGGCGGCGGACTCGCGGAGGTCCTGCAACTCTTCGGCCAGGGCGGCCATGCGTGCGTCCACGGGCTGTCCCGAGGACATGACGTCGTCGATGGCCGGAAACAGGCGCGCACGGGCGATCTCCGCGCCCGGCGCTTCGAGCGAGGGGCGGCGCCAGTGGGCAGCGGCTTCGGTGAGGGTCTCGAGCGAAAGACCCTTCGCTTCCGCAAACGTTTCGAGTGCGGGCCTCCAGGCGGGCAGGCCGCTCGCGCCGGGGGCCGGCCAGGCTTCGGTGACCAGCAGCGACGCGACGTCCACGGCGGCCTGGATGTCTCGGGCGTCCCTGGCGACCGCCACGTAGTCGGCGGCCACCGGCGCGGCGCGGCGCCGGTCGTCCCACGCCGGCAGCGGCACGAGCTGCCAGGAGCCGGCGTCTGTGGCGTTTCGTGGCAGGTCGTCGAGCACCCAGGCTGAGCGAAGCGTCATGGCGATCCGACCTTCAGTAAGGGCCGTGTGCGCATTCAGCAGCCCGTCCCAGGCGTATGGCGGCGGGGAGACGGCTTCGCGATGGATCAGGTCGGCGTACCACTGCCACCCGGCGCTGGGAGCGACGTGGGCGCCGGTCCAGAACCGGCCACCGGACGACGTCGCCAGGGTTTCAATCTCCGGCACATCGGCGACGACGCCCCAGCCGTAGGTGAAGCGCTCGCGATCGGTGAGGCGCCGCGCCGCGTCCAACCACTCCTGGTAGGTGGCGCCGGGCTCGCTGACACCCGCGCGCTCGAGTGCTTGTGGATTGATGAAGGCGTAGACGGGGTAGCCGCTGAGCGGCAGTCCGATGCGGGCCTGGTGGTGCCGGCCCAGCCGCTCCATGGCCGGAAGCAGATCGAGCCCGCCGAGCCAGGCATTGAGCGCGAGCACGAGACCCTCGCGGGCGAGGCGCGCAAGCTGCGTGCCGGGGACGCCGGCGACCAGGTCGAACGCACCGCCGCGACGGGCGCCGGCGATCAGTTCGGCGATACCCGACGGTGACGGGGTGGCGTGCGAAACCTGCAGGTCGATGTCCGGCCGCCGTGCGGTGACCGCCGCCACGCGCTCCCGCCACGGCGACTCGTCGCGACCGAGCACCAGCAGGCGGACCGTTGCGGTATCGGCCTCCGCCGCTGTCGCGATCGACGGCTGATCAAGGTTCCGGGCGACAAATGCCGCGCCGGAGGCGGCCAGCGCTCGGACGGCAACCGCCGCGCCGGTGCCCCGCAGCACGGAGCGGCGCGACAGGCGCTTTCCGGTGCGGCCGCTGCTCGTTTCCAGCGTTATCGTCCTCCAGCCCGGCGCGGGCACGAGGCGGCGCCGCGGCAGGCCGGGCTGCATGTAGGAATGTCCACAGTTTGCGGCTTGGAGCGTAGAAGCAGTGTGCCGGGCATGCGACTATTGAGGGCGTGGAGTTCCAGCAAGAATCGCACGGGCTGTGCGTGGTGGGTGGCAGATGTACGACATCGCGATCTTAGGCTCAGGACCGGCAGGCCTCACCGCCGCCATCTACAGCGCGCGCGCGAATCTCTCCACGGTGGTC
>DAOUKN010000286.1:0-16340 GCA_034421255.1 Chloroflexota bacterium
CGCCGCGCTGGAACCACTGCGTGATCACGCCGGGCTGCTCGCGCCACGGGTCGGACGTTGGGTAGCCCCAGCGTCGCAGGCCGCCGGTGGCATTGAAGTAGGCGGCGAAGCCCGCCGTCAGCAGCTCGCCGTCCAATCGCACGCGCCAGTCGGTCAGGCTGTGACGCAGCGGGCTCGACGCCGCATCGGCCAGCGCAATGCCCACCGCCAGGTCCTCGGCTTCCGGTGGCGGCGCTGCCTGGCTGAGCGGCGACTCGAACACCTGCACGCGGCTGTTGAGGCTGTCGGCGACGTAGATCAGGCCGTCGTCGTCCACCGCGATGCCCTGCGGAAATCGAAACTCGCTCTCCTCGACGCCCTCGGCGCCGAACCTGCCAATCAGCACCCCGTCGGGCTCGAACACCGCCACCCGGTGATCGGCCTCTTCGGTGACGTATAGCCGCTCGGCCTGATCGACGGCCACGCCCACGGGGTTGCGAACCTCAGGCGCGGTCACGGCGAATCGCCAGAACTCCCCGGAGGTGCTGAAGACCTGCACGCGGTCGCGAAACGTATCGGCCACGTACACCAGGCTGGAGGGGCCGACGGCGATGCCATTCGGCGTGCTGAACTCTCCCGGCTCCTGGCCGCGGCTGCCCCACATGGTGACGAACGAGCCGTCGGGCCCAAACTTCTGGACGCGATCGTTGAAACCGTCGGCGACGTAGACGAAGCCGTCGGCGTCGACCGCAATGCCCCGTGGCGCATTGAACTGGCCCGAGCCGCTGCCCTGACCGCCCCACTGGCTGCGAAACTCGCCGTCCCGCGCAAAGACTTGCACGCGTCGATTGCCGCCGTCGACCACGTACATCAGCCCGTCGGGTCCTAGCGCAACGCCCTTCGGCCTGGAGACCGACCCAGCCGAGTCGCCCTGATCGGCGAGAACCAGTAGCTCGAAGCCATCCGGCGATATCCGCACGACGCGGCTGCCGCGTGAGTCCGACGCGTAGAGGAATCCATCGTCATCGACGGCAACGCCCCACGGCGAGGAATTGCGGCCCACTCCGCGGATGGTGGCAAGCGCGACCGCTAAGGGCTCGTCATCGTCCTGCGCGGATGCCGTTCGGGCCGCAAGCCCGGCCAACGGCGCCAGCGCCAGGCCGGCAAGGAGGGCGCGTCGACCGAAAGGGCGGGGATTCATGACATGCGCGCGGAGCAGGAACGATGGGCTGCTACCAGTCTAGCGACGGCCCAACGAGCCAACCCAAGCCGATCCGGGCCGCTCAGGCTCATGTCTTTTCGCTCCATCGGGGTCGCATGCGCGCCACGGTGACGGTCATATGAAGAACGGCGCCCGAAGCGGATACATGACGCCGGGGCGCGTATGCTGCCGCCCATGAGGACCTGGCGCCCCATGGAGCAGGCTCCCATGCTCGCGGGGAAAAAAATTCGCGCCGAATCGCGCAACGTTTCCGGTGCGAGCCGCGATCTATGTTCGGCGGGTCCGGACGTCCAAGGCAGCGGTCCTGCGGGAAGCTCGGACTCGCCTCCCTCCCCATGAGCCTGGGCGCCAACGGCATAGGACTCGTTGCCGTTGGCGCCCTGCTTGCTATCGCGGCGACGGTCTACCTTGGGCTGCTGTCCGCGCGGCGCCTCACGCGACCCACCGCGCGCACGCACGCCGCCGAGCAACGGCGATTCGCGCGCAACGCCATTACGCCGATTGCCGTCAGCCTGGTCGACCGCGCCCTGTTCTGGGTGTTCATGGTCGTCGTGCTCCGATTCATCGGTCCGGAGGGCAACGGCCACTACGTCTTCGCGGCGAATCTGCTGGCCTACTTCGCGGTCGTCGTTGACTTCGGTCTCGGCACGCTGGTCACGCGGGACGTGGCCAGGGATGCGGCGGGACTCGAGCGCATCTTCAGGTCGGCCCTGGCCCTGCGCGCGCGTCTGCTGGCCGTCAGCATGCCGGCCATGGTCGGCATCGCCCTCATCTATTGGGCCGCCGGCGCCATTGACGGGCTGGCGCTGCTCACCACCGCGGTGCTGGCGCTGGGACTGCCGTTGACGGCGGTGAACCAAGCCTATGCGGCGGTCTATGGCGCATGGGAACGCATGGATCGTCGCGCGCTCGTGGTGGCGGGAACCTCGGCGTTGACGGCCGGCCTTGGACTGCTGCTGCTCGCCGTCGGTCTTGGCGTCGTGGGAGTTGCGCTCGCGGGGCTGATCTCGAGCTGCGTCACCCTGATCGCCATTGGCCGGCCGGTTGGATTCGGGTTGCTGCAGCGGGCGTGGCGCGCGCCGCGGGAGGACCTGCGCGGCCTGGCGCGGGATGCGCTGCCGCTCATGCTGAACAGCCTGCTGGCCACCGCATTCATCCAGATCGACATCCTCATCCTGCAGCCCTTGCAGGGCACGGCAATCGTGGGGCACTACAACGCGGCGTTCAAATTCCTCAATGCGCTCAACAACCTGTCCTCGGCCATCGTGCTGGCCGCCTTCCCGCTCATGGCCCGTGCGTCCGCCGACCCGGCGGAGCTGTCGCGTTGGTTCACGCGAGCGTGGCGGATCTTGGCAACGGCTGCCGCGGCCGCCGTGCTGCTCCTCTTCGTCTTCGCCGATCCGGTTGTGGAAACGCTGCTGGGGTCCGAATGGCTGCCGCAAACCGCCACGGCGCTGGCGATCCTGATCTGGTTCCTGCCGCTCAGCTACCTCAACGGGACGCTGCAATACGTGGTGATTGCCTCTGACCGCCAGTGGCGGCTCACCCCCGTGTTTCTGGCCGCCACGCTGATTAACGTGGCGCTGAATCTGGCGCTCGTGCCGACCTGGGGGTTCGAGGCGGCCGCGGCAACGACAATCGGGAGCGAGGTCGTCCTGCTGGCCGGCCTTGGCTGGATTCTGCGCCGGGACCGGCTGCTCGGTCGCGTGCTGGAGCCTGCCGCGCGCCCGGTGGTGGCTGCCGGCGTGGCGGCGGTGGTGGCCGTGCTGCTGCGCGACCTTTCGTGGATCGGCGCGGCGCTTGCGGCGATGGCCGCCTACCTGGTGGTGCTGACCGTCATCGGCGGGCTTCGGCTTGCCGCGATACGCGACGCGCTGCGATTGTCATAGCACGACGACTCTGAAGAGGAGCGCACCACCGGCGCTCGCCGGCCGCGGCGCCGGCCTTCAGCTCGAATCCGCTCCGCCCTGCCCACCGAGGGACGGAGGGACGAATACCGTGCGGCCGAGCCACAGGCCCTTTTGGCCAACGTAGGTCCGCAGCGCGAACTCACCTACAACCGGCAGACCCTCGCCATCCGGCCCCACAAACGCCATGAAGGTCTGGTAGGTGCCCGGTGGCGCGTCGGCCGGAATCCAAAGCCCCGTTCGGACTTCATGGATATCGCCGGGCGACCAGGCCGAGGTGCGTTGGCCATTGACGTTCTGCGCGTGGAACTCCTTGGAATAGACCTCGCCGGTAGGGCTCTCCACCCACACTCGAATCCGCAAGTCGTAGTCGACCGGCGTCGGCATCGCCAGGCGGATGGTGAAGCGCATGCCGTCGCCCGCCTCCCGCGGCCCCTGGTCCTTGCGATGGCCGGTGAACCACATTTCAGCCATCTCGAAGTCGTCATTGATGCCGACGTGGCCCTTGCGTATCACCAAGTCGTAGACGTGCGTCATGTACAGCTGAAGCACACCGTTGCGGTAGACATCGGACCGCGCCTGCCACAGGTGGCGTGTGAGCCACTTCTCCGTGAGTTTCTGGGGGTCCGCCTGCTCCAGCCCCGCCAGCACCACCCAGACGCGGTTGTGATTTCGCGACGCCTGCCCCAGCTTGCGTTCGACCTCCAGCGCATCCACGGCCGGTGGCACCTCGTCGGGCAACAGCCAGACATCGACCTTGTCGAGAAAGTCGGGGAAGTAGTGCCGCCAGAACCACCCTTGCCAGGGACCCGCGAGTACCACGGCGTCGCGGAACTTGCCTTCGGCGAGGCCGGGGCGCTCGGGCCGCGCGAGCGTCTCGATGGTCGTGGTGATCGATCGATAGTCGCCCCGCACGTAGTCGGTGAAATAGGCGCGACTCGCCGCCACCGGCCCGACCAATAGCACCAGCGCGACGCCCGTGGCGGCCAGATTTCGCAACGGAACCCGCGGCGCGGCGTCGAATGCCGCGGCCACGAGCACACCGATCGCGGGAATCGCCGGCAAGAGATATCGCGGCTGATACGGCTTGTCGAAGATGAGCAACAGCGCGAGAAACGCGACCACCGATGCCACGAATCCGAGCATGAGTCCCCCGCGGCGGCGAAGGAGGACGGCGGCGACGCCGCCCACCACGAGCGACGCCGCGCCCACGGCAAATGCGGTTGCGAGCCGCCCGCTGCGCACCTCCTCATTGCCGACCAGCAGATCGAGCCACGCCATGCGGCCAATCTCGACCAGCAATCCCGGCGCGAGATCGCCGGTTCCAAAGGCCGGCAGGCTGTCGTGCAGCCCGCGCGCCAGGATCAGCCAGGGCAGGACTGCGGCCAGGATCGCGGCGCCCACGGCGACGAAGATCAGCACGCGGCGCCGGTGCCGCCGCCAATGCCAGGGCAAGGCCAGCACCATGGCGGCGACCGCGATCGCCACGGTGAAATCAACGTAGCAACCCGCCGCGACGCAGATGGCCAGTCCCAGCCAATCGCGCCGCCGACCGGAGCGCATGGCACGCTCGAACAGCCAGAGCGATAGCACCGCGAAGAGAGCCGCGGGCGCGTACATCCGCGCTTCGCGGCTGAAGAACACCAGCAGCGGTGAGGTGGTGACGACTACTGCGGCGACCACCGCGGGCCAGGCCGCGACATAGCAACGGGCCAGGCGGTAGGTCGCGGGGATCAGCAGCAGCCCGAAGGTAATCGAGAAGGCTCGCGCCATCGGCTCGGATTCGCCAAACCAGCCAATCCACAGGTGCAGCCCCATGTAGTAGAGCGGGGGATGCTCGAATGGCGCCGCGGCCAGATCGGCCACGATGTCGAGCAAGCCGGCGCGCGCGTACCAGATGGCGGCAACTTCGTCGAAGTCGAAGTCGCCCAGCCCCTCCAGGTTCCACAGGCGTAGGCCGGCACCAAGCACCACGAGCAGCAGCACCGCTCCCTCGGGGATGAGGAGGCGCGCCAATCGCCGCTCTCGGACCAGCGTCGCGGCAGCCGTGCCGACGCTACCCGCCGTAGGCATCAAGCGTCTGACGTGCGATGCGGCGCCAGGAGTAGCGGCGGGCCACGGCGCGCGATCCCGCCTCGAGCGTCGATCGGTATTCGAGGTCGTCTCGAACGCGAACCAGCGCCGCCGCCAGCGATTCCGGGTCTCGCACCGGCGTGAACGCCACCTCGCCGGGGCGCACATCCAGCAGATCGGGCCGCACGGGGGTTGTCGTTACCACGGGCAACCCATGAGCCGCGGCAACCATGAACGACCCGCGGCGCGTCGAAAGTCCGTCGTCATAGGGCAGAGCCGCCACGTCGCAGGCGCGCAACCACCGCGAGATTTCGGGAGCCTCCAGGTAGCCGGGCTCCAACACGTCGACGCCGGCGAACGTTGACGGCGGCACCTGGGCCGCCGCCCGCCGCGCGTTGACATCGGGGCCTGCGCCGCCGATCAGCGCAAGCCACGCGCCGCAGTTCGCCATTGCCGGACTTCGCATCGCGGCCGCCAGCGGCTCCAGGCCCTTGCCCGCCTGCCGGAAGCCAAAGAATCCGACGAGAAAGGCGTCCGGCGGCAATCCCAGGGCGCGGCGAACCTCCTCACGCGTTCCCAACGTCGCGGGAGGCTCGATGGTCGGCCCGGCCGGAATGAACTGGGATCGACGCCACTCGCCCGGGATGCGAGCGCTCACACACGCGCGATCGAGGGCGTCGACGTAAATGCAGACGTCCGCCCAGCCGCGCAGGAGGTCCACGACGCGTCGGCGCAACGGGCCGGCGCGGGGAAAGACAAACGGCTCTCCCAGGTCGTGAAACGTGACGACGACCAGGCCGCCATATCCCATCAGGCGCAGCGCCCAGGGCATCAGCGGCGCTTGCAGCGCCGAGTCGAAGGCCCCGGCCTGGTATTGAATATGCACGATGTCGTTCCGGAATCGCCTGACCAGCCGAAGAACGTTGACGATCTGGCAGGGCCAGGGGTTCGGCGCCAGGCGATAGACACGATCGACGGGACTGTCCTGCGGCACGGCCTCGGTGGCCACATAGGTGCGCGCGCCGAGATCCTCGAGCGAGGAGCGCAGGCGGATTACATGATCGGCAATCCCGCCGCGGCGGGGCGGAAACTCAGCGGTGACAAAGAGAATCCGGCGCGTCGGCGCGGGCACTAGCGTCGGCTCCTCGGCGTGAGGCGGTCGGCCGTCACCACCACTAGCGGCGCCAGCCGAACCACTGCCACAGCGTGACGCGTGCGATGCGGCTGGCCTCCACGCGCGGCGAGGGCGAACCGCGACCGAGCAGCAAGCGCACGAGCTGCTCGGCCAGCCTCACAAGATTGACGAGGGCCACGAATAGGCGCAGGAACACGGCGAAGGGGCGCCCCCACATTTTGCCCGCCAGTCGATAGCGACTGCGGAAGAAATTTCGCTCACGGGCCACAAGATCGCGTCCCGCCGATGCGCCGCCCGCATGCCGCACCCGTGCTCCATCCTCGACGGCGCAGGTCCATCCAGCCGTCCGCAGCGCCCGGTGCAGATCAAGCTCCTCCGAATACATGAAGTACCCCGCATCGAATCCGCCGACATCGCGCAAGGCGCGAGCGCGGAACGCGAGACAGGCCCCGTCGAGCCAATCCGGGGGCGCGTCGGGCCCGGCGGCCTCACGGTAGTAGGACCGCAGCACGGCCGAGCCTCGCAGCCAGCGCTCCAGCATCGTGCCGTCAGCGATCGCCGCGCCGACGGAAGGAAACGCGCGGGCCGGGGAAAGGCTTCCGCCGTCGGCGTCCAGGTGGACGGGGCTCACGCACCCGAGGCTGGGCTCGGCCTCGAATCGCTCCCGCAGCGCCGCAATAGCTCCCGGCTCGACGACCGCGTCGGCGTTGAGGACCAGGATGGGATCGCCGGTGGCAAGGCCGATGCCGATGTTCGCGGCGGCGCCGTAGCCGATATTTCGGTGGGTGACACGCAGCGTTACCGTTGGGAACTTCCGGCGCACCTGCTCGGCGGTGCCGTCACTCGATCGATTGTCGACGACGATGATCTCGAGCTCGCCATCGGCTTGCAGAGCCTCGAGGCACGCGCCGATGTGACCCGCCGATTGGTGCGTCACCACAACCGCCGATGCCCGCATGGCGCGAATCAACCCGTCGCGGCGCCGCGGCGCCAGCACCGGGCCAGCCCGCGCTGCAGGCGCCACTCGTACTCGGCCATCAGCAGCGCCAATTGCACGCCCACCCAGCCGTCGCGGTAGCCGTTGTATTCGACCAGCCGACGCCGGATCTCACGCAAGGGTTGCACCACGACCGCCGTACGGCGTCTCCGTACGCCAGCTTGGTAGAGGCTGTGCGCCTGCATCCGCGCGTAGCGCCGCTGCCGGCGGCGAAACTCGCGGATCGTGCGATAGCTGTGGTGAACCAGCGGCGCCTCGATCACCCCGATGCTGCCGTCGACGTCGGGCACTTCATGCACCGCGCGCTCGACCGGGTAGCTCACGCGGCGACGGTCCATCACGCGCAACTGGTGGTCGGGCGCCCATCCGCTGCCGCGCATCCAGTGGCCAAAGATTCGATTCAGACGCGGCACGTCGTAGGCCGCATGGGCCTCGCGTCCCGCACGAGCGCGCACTTCCGCGGCCAGCTCGTCGGACACGCGCTCGTCGGCATCAACGAAAAACACCCAGTCGTAGGCGGCGCGGGCAAGGGCGTCCTGCCGTTGGGCGGCAAACGTGGTGAAGCGGCGTTCGACCACGCGGGTCCCGGCGGGAGCCGCCGACGGCGTGCCGTCGGCGCTGAACGCGTCCATGACCAGGCACTCGTCGCACCAGGCAAGCGTCCGCAGGCACGGCTCGATGTTGGCCGCCTCACCCGCGGCGATCACGATTGCGCTCAGCGGCGTTGGGCGACTCACGACTCGTCGAGGGCCGCCAGTGCGCCGGCAACGCCCGTCACCGACCGGCCGACGGCTTCATCCATGGCCGATCGGGCCCGCAGCCCCCAGCGCATGGCCGCCAGCGCCGCCGTGGCCACCGGCGGCGGCGTGTGGGTGCGGTACCAGCGCGCGCGGCTCCGGTAAAGCTGCGCCAGCATGCGATCCGGCTGCTCACCGGTGCTGGCGCCGCCGACGTGCCACACCCGCGCCGCCGGCAGATGCGCCACGCGCCAGCCGTAGTCCTTGAACCGCCGGCAGAGGTCGATCTCCTCGCAATACATCCAGTAGTCGGGGGAGAAGCCGCCGATGAGGTCGACGGCCAGCCGCCGCAACAACATGCAGGCGCCCAGCGGATGATCGATGTCCACGGGCTCGCCGTCCGCCGCCACGCGCCCGTTGAGGCGCCCGCGCCGCAGCCACGCCGGTGCCGGCCAGGCATCGATGGCGGCTTGCGCCACGCCGGGAAAACGAAACGCGCCCTCCTGCGGCGAGCCGTCAAGATCCCTGAAATTGGGGCCGACGCAGGCGACGTCGGGCGCCGACTCGGCATGATTCACGAGGTGCTCGATGGCGTCGCGGTCGACGTACACGTCGTCGTTCATGACCAGCACATAGGCCGCGTCGGTGGCGGCGATGCCGTCGTTGGCCGCCGCGCCGTAGCCGGGGTTGTCCGGACGCGCGATGGCGTGCAGCCACGGCTCGGCGTCCGAAAACGACGCCAGCGCGGCGCCGTGGGCCGACGTGTCGACGAGCACGATCCGCCCCGGCGGCTGGGAGCTGTGTCGCAGCGCATTGATGCAGCGGCGCGCTCGAGCGCCGCTGCCATGGGCCACAACGATCGCGTCAACCATGGACGGCCTCCCGAAGCCGCCGGGAAGGGCTTAGCGCAACTCGGCGGTGGCGCCCACCTCGGCAAGCTTGGCGACGATCTGGTCGCCCTCGTCCTTCGAGACGCCTTCCTTCACCGGCCCCGGCGCCGCGTCGACCACGCCCTTGGCCTCGCGCAGGCCAAGTCCCGTGATCTCCCGCACGGCCTTGATGACCTGGATCTTCTGCTGACCGGAAGACTCCAGGTGCACCGTGAACTCGGTCTGCTCCGCCTCGGCCGCCGCGCCGTTGGCGCCATCGGCCGCGGGCGCCACGGCCATTGCCATCGGCGCGCCGGTGACGTTGTACTTCTCCTTCAGCGCCTCCACCAGCTCGCTGAGCTCCACCACCGTCATGGAGTCGATCGCGCTGAGAATGTCGTCCTTGCTTATCGTGGCCATCCGTCACGCTCCTTCCGCGTGTGGTTGCAGTTGTTCGACGCGTTCCTGCAACGCGTAAACCAATCCGTGAATCGTGCCGGCCAGGGTGTGCACCAGGCCGGAAATCGGGCTTTCGATCGACCAAACCAACTCCGAGTGCAATTGCTCGACCCCAAAGAGCGAGGCCAGCCGCACAATGCGGTCGACGTCGAGCGTCTGCCCCTCGGCCACACCGCCGCGAATCTCCATCTTGGGATTGGCGACGGCGAAGCCCCGCAAGGCGCGCGCGGCTCCAATGACGTCCTCGCCGCTGAACGCGAACGCCGTCTGGCCGTGAAAGAACGGCTCCAGGTCTCCGGCGTTACTCTGGCGCGCCGCCAGGATCGCCAGCGAGTTCTTCACGACGCGAAACGTCGCGCCGGTCTCGCGCATCTGTCGGCGCAGCTCTTGCATGTCGGACACCGAGAGCTGGGAATAGCCGGCAACGATGCTCAGCGGCGCGTCGGTCAGCGCCGCCCCCAACTCGTCGACGATTGCGACCTTTTCGGCCTTGGTGGCCATGCGTGTCAACGTCCTTTCCGTGAATGACCTCGTGCCGCATCGCCAGGCGGCGCACCGTGACACGCGCCGCTCGCGTGGTCATTCGCGCCTCGGCGGGCGTCCCCAGGGGGGAGCTTATGCATCGCACCCGCAGTCTTCGGCTGACGGCAAAGGGTTGTGACTGGTGTGCTGGGCGCCTCAGGCGGCCAGCGCCGCGGCCTCCTCGTGAATGTGGGATACGTCCATCGGAATGCCCGGACCCATGGATGTGGTGAGCGTGGCCGAGAGCAGATAGGTGCCCTTGGCGGCGGCAGGTCGCGCCTGCACGATCGCATCGACGATCGCGGCGAGGTTCTCCTTGAGCGCCGCGGCGCCCATCGAAACTTTCCCGGCGCGCACGTGGATGTTGGCCAGGCGCTCGACCCGAAACTCGACGCGCCCAGCCTTGAGGTCCTTGACGACCCGGCCCACGTCGTTGGTCACGGTGCCCGCGCGCGCATTCGGCATGAGCCCGCGCGGACCGAGAATTCGTCCCAACGGGCCGATGATGCGCATGGTGTCGGGCATGGCGACCGCCGCCTCGAAATCGAGCCATCCGCCCTGGATGCGCTTGGCCAGCTCGTCGGTGCCAATCTCGTCGGCCCCCGCCTCGCGCGCCTCAGTGGCGCCGTCGCCCGTGGCGAAGGCGATCACCCGGATCGACCGACCCGTACCGTGCGGCAGGGACAGCGTGCCGCGCACCTGCTGATCCTGGTGGGTGGGATCCACGCCGAGCCGCATGTGCAACTCGACGGTCTCGTCGAATTTGGCTGGCGGGAACTGCACCAGCTGGTCGACGGCGTCGGAAATCGAAAGCCTGGCTTCCGCATCCACCATCTCCGCCGCCTGTCGGTAGCGCTTGCCGTGACGCGGCATGGCTAGCCCTCCACCAGAACGCCCATGCTGCGAGCGGTGCCTTCGATCACGCGCTCGGCGGATTCGACGTCGTAGGCGTTGAGGTCCGGCATCTTGGTCTCGGCGATCTCCCGCAGCTGACGCCGGGTGATGGTGCCCACCACTTCCTCATGCGGAATGGCGGCGCCCTTCTCGACCCCGGCGGCCTTGCGCAGGAGGTCAGACACCGGCGGCGTCTTGGTGACGAAGGTGAACGACCGGTCCTCGTAGACCATGATCTCGACGGGAATCACCGAGCCCATCTGGTCCTTGGTGCGCTCGTTGTACTGCTTGGTGAACTCGACGATGTTGACGCCGTGGCTGCCCAGGGCCGGACCAACCGGCGGCGCCGGCGTGGCCTGCCCGGCGGCAAGCTGCAGCTTCACGATGGATCGGACCTTGCGTGCCATGTTGTCTCGAGCTTAGCCTCCGGCCCCGGCCACCGGCCCGCCGCTCTGCTTCTCGACCTGCAAGAAGTCCAGCTCGACCGGGGTTTCGCGGCCAAAGAAGGATACAAGCACGCGCAAGCGCTCCTTCTCGTCGAGCACTTCGTCCACCGTGCCGAAGAAATCGGTGAAGGGGCCGTCGATGATCTTGACGCGCTCGCCGGCCTGGATGCGAACCTCCGGACGCGGAGTCTCGCCCTCCATCTGCTTGAAGATCACGTCGGCTTCCTCGGGCGGCAGCCTCGTTGGGCGATTGCCCGAGCCGACGAAGTTCACCACGCCCGGCGTGTTGCGCACGACCAGCCACGACTCGTCGTCCAGCACCATGCGCACCAGCACGTAGCCGGGATACATCTTGCGCTTCACGCGGCGGCGCTGGCCGTGCTTAACCTCTTCGATTTCCTCGGTCGGCACGATCACGTCGAATATCTTTTCGGAGGCGTCCATGGAGACCACGCGGTGCTCCAGGTTGTCCTTCACCTTGCCCTCGTAGCCCGAGTAGGTGTTGATCACAAACCATCCGGCCTCGTCGCGCGCGGCGGTCGTCACGGTCCCGGCAGGTTCAGGCGATGTAGCCACGACTATCCCCTTCTAGGCCACGACGACGTCGAACAGCTCGGCGAACACAAAGTCGGCCAGCCCGAGCAGCATCGCCATGAGCAGGCTGATGGCCACCACCAGGCCGGTGAGGCGGATCGTCTGCTCGCGGGTGGGCCAGTGCGCCTTGCGCAGCTCGGCGTAGGCGTCGCGCATGAAGCCCATGCCCGGCAGCCGGTTCAAGCGGCTCGGCGGCGCCGTGCGGCGCCGTGTGCGGCTGCCGCGGGCGGGCGTCCGGTTGGATTGTTCTCTAACGAGTCTCACGATGGCGTCGATGTTCGCGGCAGCGCGCGCAGTACTTGCTCAGCTCCATCCGATCCGGGTCGTTGCGCCGGTTCTTGCTCGACACATAGCCGCGAGAGCCGCAGTCCGTGCATTCGAGCGTTATGACAAGTCGATCACCGCGTCGGGGCATGTGAGCGTTCCACAGGGCCGTGGTCCACGATGCGCGTACTCGGCCTCACCACGCGCACGCCCAAGGCACCGGCCAAGGGATGTCGCATTGTACACCGCCGGGCGGGGAGTTCGGACACGGTGGTAGAGGGGGATTTTGCCTTTTGCGCGGTACACTCGCGCGCAGAGGATGGGTACCGCAACCGCCACCGAAACCGACCCGCGCAAGACGGCTCGCTGGAAGCACGTAGCGTGGCTGGCTAAGCAGCACGCCGGGTGGAAATGCCGCATCTGCGGGCGGCCTGAACACCCGGACAATCCGCTCGAAGCTGACCACATCCACCCCATCGCCTTTGGCGGCGATCCCTACGACCCGACCAACGTGCGCGTGTTGTGCCCGCAGTGCCACGACACATCCCACAGCAAGCGGTCGCGCGCCGTGAATTGGCGAGCCCAACAACGGACGAATGACAGCGTGAAGCCCCCCTTGGACCGGGAGGGGCTATCGCTGGACGGGCAGGCGCAGCGGGTCCGGGAGCATCTACGCCAGCCGCCAGCCGCCGACGCTGAGCACCCCGCGCTCGCTGAGCAACCCCCGCTCGTGCGGGAGTTCTTTCGCCACCACGGCCAGCGCAACGTCATCATCACTCCGCCGCCCCTCAAGAAGCGTCGCGGCCGGCGCACGTACACGAAAGCGGAGCGGGCCGCGTGGCGGGCGAAGCGCCGCGCCCGTGACGAGAAGCAGCGCGCCGAGCGTGAGGCACGGACAGCGGCCATGTACGGCAAGCGCCCCGCGCCGCCGCCCAAGTCGTTTGGCGAAGAGATGCGCGACGAGTGGGTGTATACCGACGCATTGAGCAAGGGCTGGTTTCTGGTCTGCCTGATCGGCGGTGGGGGCGCAGCCCTGCTCCTGGCAACCGGGCTCGTTGTCGGCCTGATCCAGGAAGCTGGTCGCCTGCTGGGCAGCTAGCTAGCTGCCTTTGGCCGCCCACCGCTCATTGGCCGCGTGCCGGGCAATCGGCGACCGTCGGGCCGCTGGCAGGGTCTCAGCGCGCGCCTTGCCGCCTTTGCGCGCGGCCGCGATCTCTGGAGGGCGGTGGGCCACGGACGCGGCAAGCAGTCTGCGATCTTAGCGACGGGTACCCTCTTGGCGCGTCACTGTCATTGTGGCGCTGACTCGGATGGCACGGCTTTCATGGTCGGACGGGTTCCGCTGGCGATCTTCGCCGCCGTCGCCCTTGCTGGAAACCTCATCGCCCGCGGTCTCTGGCGCGCACTCAACGCGATTGCGTGGGCACTCGGCGTCATCGCTCGCTACCTGATCCGCGTGCTCTGGTGGGTCATACGCGTCGGAGTGCCGGCGCTTGGACGGGGCGCCCGCGCCCTGGGCCGATTCGTCTGGCCTCGGCTTGTGATCGCCGTCGCCCTGCTCGGCTACGGGACAGCCCGCGCCGGAACGTGGGTGCGACGAAAGATCAGCCGCGCGAACGGGTCGCCGTGACGCCGAAACCTCATCGGGCGGCCGGCGTCGGCTAACCTCCCTGCCACAACCGCGGCGGCAGTCTAGCCGTCGAACGCCCGAGCTACGTGGGCCGCCGGGTGTCGTCGCCAGCAAGTGGCCGTGGTCGCCTCCAACGCTGCCCGAGGAGGACGTGCCCGACCCGGCTTGCAGGTTTGTGCGATAAGGTCATATCGTACGAACAGTTGCCGAACGAGGACGTGCGCGATCGGACTAGCAGGTGAGTGCGATTGGGTCAGACTGTGCGACCGCGAGTATTGATGTCGTGGCGGATGGTCAGCTTGCGGTGGCAGAAGCGGGACCTGGTGGCAAAGTGAGCGCGGTTGTTGGTGACACGCTCGATTCCGTGTTGACGCCAGAGCTACGAGCGCTCCAACCAGACCGGAATCAGCAGTCCATCCCCGCGCTGGCGAAAGACCCAGTGTCAACGGAGCAGATTCGCGACCTGCTCGCCGGCATTTCGACGACGCACGACGTGATTCTGGGCGATGCTCGGAGCGTTCGGCTTGAGCCCTCGTCCGTCCACCTGGTCCTGACCTCGCCACCCTATTGGACTCTCAAGGCGTACCCCGAAAGCAACGGACAGCTAGGACACATTAGCGACTATGGCCTTTTCTTGGACGGTCTCAGACGTGTCTGGGAAGGCTGCTACGAAGCCCTTGTCCCAGGTGGACGATTGGTTTGCGTTGTCGGCGACGTTTGTCTTTCCCGGCGACAAAACGGTGGACGCCATGCGGTCATTCCGTTGCACGCGTCCATTCAGACGCAGTGCTGCGACATTGGCTTCGACAATCTCGCGCCGATCATCTGGCATAAGATCAGCAACGCAAAGACCGAGGCCTCCGGCAGCGGCTCCTACCTCGGCAAGCCCTTCGAACCGAACGGCATTGTCAAGAATGATATTGAGTTCATCCTTATGCTGCGCAAGCCCGGGGGCTATCGAAGCCCGAGTGCTGCCGCGCGTCTTCTGAGCGTCATACCGGCGGAGGACCACAACCACTGGTTTCGGCAAGTCTGGACGGACATCCGCGGTGCCTCCACGAGGGATCATCCGGCGCCATTCCCCGTCGAGCTGGCGGAGCGATTGGTTCGCATGTTCAGCTTCGTGGGCGACACCGTATTCGACCCATTCACCGGCACGGGCTCGACGCAAGTGGCGGCGAAGCGCTGGGGGCGCAACAGCGTCGGCGTAGAGGTCGAACCCAAATACCAAGCAATGGCGACGGCGCGACTTGCCTCATGATTTCGCTGCAAGACGCAGTTGACGACCTTTACCGGATTGCGGTAGTCGAGAAAAAGCGTCAGTCATCTAATCGACTGGCGATGCTAGCCGACATGTGTGTCGAGCAATTGGGTCAGCGTGGAATCGTCGATGCCACGAGGGAGCTTCCTGTGCCAGGCATAGGGCGATCCAAGACTTGGGACGTCGGATGGCCTTCCGATGGAAAAGTGCGTCTCGGCATCAGCCTTAAGTCCCTGCTGCGCAATGTTGCCGGAACAGTCCCGAATCGCGTCGATGAGCTCACGGGCGAAATGGCCAACGTGCAGTTGCTTTCGCCGGAAATCGTCACCGGCTACATCATGGTCTTCGACACGACGGGGAGCGGTCTTCGGCAGGACGGGACGCGGTGGGTCGATTTCTTCCGGGCCGCTATCAACCGCCTCTCCGGCCGTGATGCTCCCGCGTGGGCGGCAGGCATGGTGGAGGCATCCGCCATCGTCGAGGTCGATTTCGCCAAACAGGCACGCATCGTCGACGCCCCGGACATGTCAGCCTTCTTCGATAGGCTCGCCAGGTGCATACGCGACCGAAACCCGGACCAATTCCGCTCTGAATCACCTAACGCCTAAGCCAAGCGCGGCGTTCGGACGTTGATAGTGGATCACTCTGACGGTCGTCTACCGCAATCGCCCGTACCCGCATCGAATCCCGCAGGCTGTCCCCAAGTGGTGAGCCCGAGCGCAGCAGCAGGGAGGATCAGGTGCAGAGGCTCGGTGGCGTGCCCCTTACGCTCGCGGATGCCGTCGGTCTCGGACCCACCGCCGTGAGCGTACCGTATGACTTCAGGGAACCTTACCCGTCTACGAGACCCAATCGGTCGCGGCGGCTGGACGTGGAAGCCAGTGCCCGCTCGTTCCTGACGGGGCGTAACCCGATGAGTGGGGCTATCGGGCACGCTAGGCGCGACGTCAACACTCCAACCGCGACCATGGGCGACGCATGTAAACGGCTTCTGCCGCTACACTGGCTAGGCGATTCTCGACACACCAAAAGCCATGCGCTACGGCCCCGGAGTAAGGCCAATGGCCACCTATCCCGAGGACACCAGGTAAGGTTGCGGCGCAGCAAAAAAGGCAGGTTCGCCACCGTCGCAGCAAGGGAAACCGACTGTGGCGAATGGCTCGCTTTGATTGCCGCCCAGAGTGCACTGTCGTGATCGGGTTCATCGCGCGGCTCGCGGGCCAGAGGGGCCGCTCACGCGTCACGTGAGGGGCCGGTTCTGCTATTCGATCGCGTCGCCACTATCGCCGTGGAAATCACGCCGACAGTCGATGACCGCGAGCGGTAGGTCTGCGGCGTGAGCGCGCGCGAT
>DAOUKN010000287.1:0-3362 GCA_034421255.1 Chloroflexota bacterium
GCGCCGGCCCGCCCGCCGGAACGCCGCCCGGGCCTCCAGGCGGGGCCGATACCCCTCCCCACGCGCTCCCGCCCCAATTATTCAAAGGTCTCCCTTCGCGGGAATGACGGACTCAACGAGACCCACTCCCCAGCTGGGCGTATAGCTCCTTCAAGCGAGGTCTGCGTCGTCTCGCGCATGCGGAACCGGGCTATCCGGGCGGCCGTGCCTGGACGTCTGAGATCCCTCGCTTCCGCTCAGGATGACAGTCATGACGGTCGGCAGGGACCTGATGTCGCGGGCGGCCGCGAGTCCCCCTACCCGGATGGGTACGGCGCCGGGCCTGGATTCCCGCTCTGCGCCAGAACAACGATTGAGACTGCGCGAATGTTGGTGACCAGTCCCACGCTGCACGCAGCGCGAGCCACCGGACCTGGTCTCCGGCCCTGTATCGCGTACGGGGCAGGCAGTTCGCCGGAATGACGAACTCTATAGCGAGCCACTACCTGGGTCCGGGCTGTCCGAACGGCCGTGCACGGGCACCTAAGATTCCTCGCTTGCGCTCGGAATGACAGGCTGCGCGAACGCCGCCCCAAAAGGCTCTTGGGCTACAGGCTGCGCAGGATGGCGACGGCGTGGCCGCGCACGCGGACGTCGCGGGCGTAGATGGGGTCGTAGTCGGCATTCGCCGGCTGCAGGCGCACGCGGCCGTTCTCGCGGAAGAGACGCTTGAGGGTGGCGCTGCCGTCGTCCAGCATGGCCACGGCGATCTGCCCGTCCCGCACGGCCTCCGCGGGCGCGACGATGACCAGGTCGCCGTCGCAAATGTGGTCGTCGATCATGCTGTCGCCGCGCACGCGCAGCGCGTAGGTCTCGCCGGAGGGCACGAGACCGGAGGCCACCGGCACGGTGTCGATGCGCTCCTCGTAGGCGTCGATCGGCACGCCGGCGGCAATCTCACCGATGATCGGCACGTGGACCACGCCGGCGTCGGCGCCGTTGTCGAGGATCTCGATGCCGTGCGACTGGCCGGTGCGTCGGATGTAGCCCTTGCGCTCCAGGGCGTCCAGGTGCTGCTGGACGGTGGCCGGCGCCAGCCCGACGATGCCGCCAACCTCGCGAACACTGGGCGTGTAGCCCTCGTCGCGCACGAAGCGCTCGATGGTGACCAGCACGCGATGCTGGCGCTGAGTGAGCGGGCCGCCCATGGGCGACATCCTCCACGACGCGCGACACGGCATGACCAACGGTCACGCGCCTGATGATTCCACGCACGCCCAAGCTACCAGACAGAATGCGAACGCGTCAATACCGCTTCAAGAAAAGCGGCATGTCCCGGCGTTACGCCTGTAGCTCGTCCAGCGCCTCGATGGTGAGCGTCGCGCCCGGGCGAACCCGGCGCAGGGCCGAAACGTCGGGGTCGTCGATGCGCCCGACTGGCGCCAGCGGGCTTGCGGCGCGCGGCTCGGAACCGCGGCTGGCCGGCGTGGGACCGAAGAAGATGCAGATCGCGCGACCCGGCGGCCAGATGGCCAGGTCGCCCACGGCCGCAACGTCCGTGGCATCAAGGGGCAGGTCCACGTCGACGCCGATGCCGGCGTAGATCTCGTCGCCCCAGATGCTCACCGTCACTCCCAGCGGCAGGGCTTGCCACACGGCGTCGGCGGCCGGCGTGTCATGCAAGCGCGCGTCGCCGCTGTAGTCGCCCACCCGGATCCGAACGCGCCGCGCGGCGATGCTCAGCCGGCCTGACCGCGGAGCTCGCGCGCCCGGGCCACATAGGTCTGCACGGTGGCGGCGAACTCGGCGTGACTCCAGGTGAGCGGGCTCACGCTGAGGGGCTGTCCGGTGAGCGGATGCACTTGCTCCGCCAGCGTGCCGCTGGGGAGGGCGCGGTCGACCACCCAGCGCATCAGCTCGTGCGCGCGCTCCAGGTCGGCCATGGTCTGCGCCGCCGCCGCTTCCCACTGCGCCAGCCACAGCGTGCAGATGAACCACGGATTGCCGGGAATGCGCTCGATGTCGTCCGAGACGCGGTGGTAGTAGTCGTCTTCGTAGCGCGCGACGCCGCCGATGTCGGTCTTGACCCAGAGTCGATCGCGGAGGGAGTGCATGGTGGACACGCAGCGCTCGTCCGTCGGCTCGCAGAGCCCAAAGCGCCAGACGCCGCAGACGCTGGCGTCGATCGTCAGATCGGGTAGCAGCTCGCCGTCGTCGGTGACCTCCAGGCGGCGGATGAAGCGCTGCTCACCCTCGTCGTAGAGGTGCTCGAACGCGGCCTCGCGAATCTCCGCGGCGGCGGAGTCGTACTCGTCGGCGGCCGCCTGTTCGCCAAATCCACGGGCGAAGGCGGCCGCCGCCCGCAGTCCGCCATAGACGCTCGCGACGGTGAACGTATGGATGCCATACCGCTCCTCCCACAGGTCCCAGGAGGGCGCGGGCAGTCCGGTTTCCCGATGCCGAAAACGAACCATGAAGTCCGCCGCGCGCTTGATGAGCGGCGCATACAAGGGCTTGACGACCTCGGTGTCCTTGAAACGCTCGTCGTAGGCGCCGAGCGCCCACAGCACCAGGGATGTCTCGTCCTCCTGAATCGGCAGGATGCGATTGCCGTCCGCGTCCGCCCACGGATGCCAGCTGCTGCCCGGCGTTCCGTCGGGGTTGTATTTGTGGAGCATGAAGCCACCCGGCTGGATCGTGCGGAGGCAGAAATCGAAGAAGCGCCGCGCCAGCTCCCGGTGGTCGCCCTGGATCAGCACGTGGACGACCAGGGCGCCGTCGCGCGGCCACATATAGGTGTAGGTATCGCGGCCGAACTGCAGGATGTCGCTGTCGTTGGCCGCGATGATCGCGCCGTCGTCGTCGGTTTGGGTGCGGACGATGAGCATGCTGCGGCGGTAGAGGTCGCGGACGGCCTCATCGAGTCCGGTGAAGTCGAGGGCCTCGCGCGTGACCCAATGCCGCCAGTAGTGGTTGGTGCGTTCGATCAAGGCGTCGGGGCCGCGCCGCACGACCATGTCGTTCTCGTCCTTGACGGCGAAGAACTCGTCGCCGACGGCCAGCCAGTAGTGCGCCACCGCGTCGCCGCCCGCGGGCACGCGCACGTCCACGCCGCCGGTGCTGTCGACCAGCCCCTGGGCGATGGCATTGCCGGAAAGGTTGCCGTCCTCGGCGTCGCGCCAGGTGCCCTCCAACCCGTGCAGATGCTTGGTGCCCGTGCTGACCGCGTCGAATCCCGGCTGCTCGCCCGCCCAAGCGTTGGCCATGAACAGCACGTCCCGCTTGTGGTGCACGATGCCGCGCGTGAGGGGGTCGAAATAGGTCGTGTCGCCGACGCCGTCGCGAAACAGGTAGAAGTCGTGGTGGAAGAAGAGCTTGACGTG
>DAOUKN010000288.1:0-7518 GCA_034421255.1 Chloroflexota bacterium
CCACCAACGCCCAAGCAGGATCCAGGCGGCGGCGGTGGTGGCTGCCGCGTTGAGAATCGGACTGGCGATGGTGAGGACGTTGAGCCCTATTCCCGGTCCGAAGATTGCCGCCACCGGCACGTAGATCGGCAACCCGCCGAGCAGCAGGTGGGAGAAGAAGAGGGAATCGCCCATGCCATAGGCCATCAACCCCTCGAAGAACCGCTGGGGCTCCGTGAAGAGGGCGTAACGCGCCCATTCCAACAGGTAGATGACTTGCAGGTTGTCGACGTGGCCGTAGTGGAACTTGTCGCCGCCGATGGGGGGGAGAGTGGCCAGCGCAGCGGCGACAAACAGCGCGCCCGCGGCTGTCAATCGAATGCCCCATGCGAGCCGCGTTGAAACGGCAAGGTGCCCCGAGTGCACGCGAAGGCGCGTCAGCATGATTCGCGGATCGACAACACGCTCACCGCCGCATTGTGCCTGTGGTGTTTTGTCCCGGCCATTCGCGGCGCCGCGTACCGGCGCGAAGGAGGCTTCGCTCGCCCCTCCGGTCGTCGCTCTTCCCTGAGTCCGGTCCCGCTGTACGAGCTCGCTCGCTTGACGTCTTCCCCCGATTGGATCAACCGGGCGTCGGTCCGGATTTGGAGGAACGTGTCCCCCTGCCGATGACTCGGCCAAGGGCTACGCACCAAGTTGCATGCTTCGTGTCAGCACGCTGCGGCGTCGCTTGCCCCAATGACGACTACCGGCACCTCGATCTCGCCGAACCAGCCAGCGCCTTCCTCAACCATGCCGAGCGTCAGGGTATAGGGACCAGCGTGCGAGGGAGCCTGGACGCTTCCCTCGTAGACGACGACGGATCCACTTCCGATGTTTAGCCAGCGAGACTGGTGGATGTCATGAGGCGTGAACAACCGCGCTTCGAGTTTCTCCAGCGGTTGCGGGACAAAGCGGTCGTCGGGCGTCGACCAGCGGGCGCCCAGTCGCTGTGTTGGGCCCCACGGCTGCACGCCGCTATTGAGCGCTTCCACTTGAACGCGCACGGACTCACCGGCGGAAATGCACGCGGGTAATTCCAGCGCGCGCAAGTCCGCCGCCAACGGCGGGCGGGAGTCGACAGCCGCCGGTGCGCGAATCTCGATGTCCCTGACGGAAAGCTCATTGCCCTCGATGGACATCCGCAGGCGGTACCTGCCCGGGGACTCTGGAGTGCGAATGGCGAGCAGCTCGAGGGCTTGTACCGTTGCGCCGGCGGGAATGATCGGCGGAACGCGCAGCAGGATCGGTTGTCGGCTGCTGGTGGTCCCGGGCGGCAATTCCCAGACCAGGTCGCCCGTGCGCGTGCGACGGCCTGGCGGAGGGCGCCACGGACGGTCCGCGAGGTTGCGAACGGCTATCGACACCACGATGTCCGAGTCTGCGAGCGCGGTTTGCCGCAGCACGGGTTGGATTTCCACATCTGACCATGCGGCTGCAGTGGGGACTTCTTCCGATCCCAGATAGCTCACGACGAAACGCTCGCCGTCGTCGACATGTGCTGACGGACGAGCCGCTTGAATCGTGGCTTGCCACGCCGCGACCTGATCGAACGCCATGAATTGGCGATCGAGGACGATGGTGCGCAGGCCAAACGCGATGAGTGCGTCCAAGACTTGCCGTCGGTCACCGGCATTGGCCCAATTCGCCAGTCGTGCGAGATACGCCGTGCCGCGCGGCTCATACCCGGAATAGCCGCTGATGACCGGCTGCCGGCCGCCATTGAGCGACCACCAGGCTCGCCGGACGCCTTCTTCCGCGGGCAAGAACTCGGGGGCGCCGGGGACGAAGGCGACCGGCCCGTCAGGCAGTTGGGCCAGCGTGTCCTGGAGTTCTGGCTCGTAAGGAATCTCGGCCGCCGACACCGATACTCGCGCAAACTCGGCAAAGAGGATGCCAACCAGCGCCACGGCCATGAGGTGAGTCCCCCACGCCGCAGTTCGCCGCCAGCACGAGAATTGAGCGACGGCAAGGGCCGCCAGGAACGCCATGGCCAGCACCATTCCCGCGGCGAACAGCCCCGGGGTGCGCATGGAGGCGAAGCCGGGGATCAGCGCATGTGCTGCGCTGTAGGGAAGGCTCCAGTCGGTTCGCTCACCGTCCCACCACAATTCCGGACCCAGGGACAGCGCGAACATGAGGAGGCCGGTGATGCCCAAGGCGATGGCCACAGCCCGCGGACGACGAGCGATGCCCGCGACCAGGCCAAGCAAGGCGAGCACCGACGGCACGATGATGGGAAACGTCGGAGTCAGGCCGTGGACATTTCGGGCGAGTTCCTGGAACCAAACGTGGGATTGCACGACCGCTGGGAGGTATTCCGGGAGGCGAGCGCTCAGCGTGCGCGCCTCTTCGAGGGTGCGGACCTCCTGGTTATCGAGCCAGAACCCTACATATCCCACGAGCAGCGGGATGAATGGAAGCGCGGCGACCACCGTAGCCACGCCAGATCTGGCGATCAGTCGCCGGTCCAAAAGCCGGAGTCGGCCACTCACCAAGGCCGCAATGACAAGAGCAAGGAGCGTGACGAGCGCGATGAAGCCCAGGTAAATGCCCGTCGCCAATTGAACGAACACGCAGAGCCAGGCGCCGCTGAACTTCCACCACGTCGGCCGTTGCAGGAACGAGAACCAGAACATCATGGCCAATGGGGTCCACCAGAATATGAGCATGTGATGGAACTGAAAGAACTCCTGCTGGATTGGCGCGAAGGCGAATATGAAGCCGGCGATGACGGATGGCCACCACCGTCCGAGCAAGATCCAGGCAGCCGCTGTGGCGGCTGAGGCGTTGAGGATAGGGCTGGCGATTGTTAGGACGTTGATTCCCACGCCCGGCCCGAAGATCGCCGCGACCGGCGCATAGATCGGCAGCCCACCGAGCAACAGGTGGGTGTAGAACACCGAGTCGCCCATGCCGAAGTACATGAGCCCTTCGAAGAACCGCTGCGGTTCGCTGAAGAGCGCGTATCGCGTCCACTCCATCGTGTAGATGAAGAGGATGTTGTCGATGTGCCCGTAGTGGAAGTGCTCGCCGTCGACGAGTGGCAGGGTGTGCAGCGCGGAGACGATGAACAGCGCCGCCGCCGTCGCAAGCCTGATGAACCACGCGAACCAACTCGGGATAGCAACCCGTGACCGCCGTGCTTGCAGGCGCCCTAACATGATTCGAATGTCGGTCTCGCGCCGACGGCCAATCTGGACGCTCGATGTTGCGTCACGAATCGGGAGCGTTGGCTAGGCCGCGGCAGGCGACGTCGCGCCTGACAACGCGGTACACATGCTGCATTCTTGCGAGTGACTATCCATTGCGGACTGAAGCCTTGCCCCGCACTGCCTGTCAAATTGAATTCCCCTCGCCCAGTGAGGTGAGGATTGCCGAGACGACGGTCGCCGAGCCCGCGGCCTCGCAGCTCCTGGTGGAGGCCACGCGCACGCTCATCAGCGCCGGCACCGAGCAGAATCTGCTCGAAGGCGATCACCGGGCCGCCGGCCTTAGCGAGGCGCCCGACGCCTTGCGGCCCGGCTATTCGTGGGTCGGCCGCGTGGTCGAGGCCGGCGACGACGTGGACGGATTCGCCGCGGGCGATCGAATCGTGGCCTCGCTGCAACACGTGAGCACCGCCCTGGTTCCGCCGACCGACCGCCCGATGACCAGGCTCGAGATTCCGCAGTTGCTGCCCGACGCCGTCTCCGATGACGCGGCGACGTTCGTATCGCTGGCCGACGTCGCCCTGCACGCCGTGCGACGAGCGCAGCCGTCGATTGGCGACGCCGTGGCGGTGTTTGGCGTTGGCGTGGTTGGCCAGTTGATCGTGCAGTTTGCGCGCATGGCGGGCGCCCATCCGATCGTTGCGGTGGACCTCGACGACCGACGCTTGGAGCTTGCGATCGCCAGCGGCGCGACGCACGTGGTCAACGCCGGGCGCGACGATGCGGTGGCGGCCATCCAGGAGGTCTCCTACGGCAACGGCGCGCGCGCCGTATTCATGGCCACGCGCACGCCGCTCGTGCTGCCCGATTGCATCCGCGCTGCCGACAATGGGGGCGTGATCGCGGTGACCGGCAGCGCGCCCGGCGCCGTCGGCATTGAGTTGCAGGTTGATCTGTTGCGGCGCGAGCTCACGATCTTCGGCACGTATCAGGCCTTCTACCCCCATGAGCCGTATCACAAGTTTCAGTGGCCGCGCCCACGCAATCGGGAATACGTGATCGAGCTGATAGCCCGCGGCGAATTGCGCGTCGACCACCTAATCTCACACCGCGTGCCTTACACCGGCGCCGCGGAAATGTACGCCTTGATCGAGCAAGGACCGAGCGGGTGGCTGGCGATCGTCCTCGATTGGACGGATGCGTCGTAATGGGAGGTGACATGACGACACGCTTCTACTTTCGCAGCACCTGAGACTCCTGTCGCAAGGCCCGTGTGGCCTTGGATGGAGCGGGCGTCGTGTATGAGCCGCGGGACTACGCCCGGCGGACGCTGACTCCCGAGGAACTGGCCGATATCGTTGGCGGCGGATCGGCAGCCGCGTTTGTCAATCCGCGCAGCCCGGCGTTCCGGAAACTCGGCATCTCGCACCAGGATCTCGACGATGAGTCGGCGAACCGGATCATGCATGAGAACAACGTGGTGGTGCGGCGGCCGATCGTGGTCCACGGCGACGAGCGGATCATCGGCCTCGACATGGATGCATTCGAACGGCTGGCGCGTGCACAGGCTTCAAGCGAGTAAGCCCGCGAACGGGATCGGGCGGCTAGGTTGCGGAGACCACGGAAACCGTGGTCGTGGTCTCCTTGTCGCCGCCGACGCGCCGCTCGGGAAAGTCGGCCTGACGGACAACTGGAAGCGTCTGCTCCTGCCGTAGGGGCACGGGCTGTTTGACGAGGTCGCGGTTGCCCGTGGCGTTGCGGAGCAGGTGGGCGGACATGATGGTGAAGAGGCCGCCGCCCGACGCGCGACCGTCGTTGAGCTCGAAATACTTGCGCGACATCACGCTCATGTTCTCCAGCTTCATGTCTTCGCCGGCCTCCGGCTCCTGGCGCAGCCGCCCCAGGAAGACCTCGCAGAACATGTTGGTGCCGCTGGCAAGCTGCGCCCGGCCATATGCGCGGCACACGAACGGACGCACCGGATAGATTTCGCACCGGTTGTCGTCGCCCAGCATCGGGCAACGCGTGGACTCCTTGACGAAGCCGCGTCCGACCGCGCGCACGAAGACTCGCGCCGGCTTGGAGGCCATGCCGAGCCAGCGCCCCAGCGGGTTTCCGGGCTGCTCGATCTGGGCGTGCACACGACCCATGATTCGCTGGCGCTTCTCCTTGGACAGGTTCTGGCGCATCCAGTTGTGGATCACGCGCCACTCCTGCTCACCGACCAGCACCTGGTGCTTGCAGCACCGGGCGCAGCCGTCCTGGCAGGTGATGATGGGGTTTTCCTTGACGACAAGCTCCGACCAGCCTTCGAGCGCGGCGTACATCTCCGGCAGCGTGCGCGCGGATTTCACCATGCGCTCGTGAAAATCGTGCAGATCGACGGCCTGGGACTTTGTGGGCTTGCGTGCCACAGCCGCTCATCAGGTATCCCGGATGCCTAAGTATCGCGGTGCAAACCCGGCGCGACAACCGCTCCCGGCTCCGGTGCATGCCCTGTCCGACTAGCGCCCGCCGTCGAAGGCGTCCTCCGCGACGACCGGGAAGCCGGTCTCGGCGGCCAGGGGAATGGGATCGGTCGTCAGGTCGTCGTCGCGCGCGGCGTGGCGCAGTACGTGCGCGGACATGATGGTGAATTGGCCCGGCTCGTCGACGGATTGCCCCCGATTGAAGGCCAGGTAGGCCTGCGACGTCAGCGGCATGGGCGCGAGGTCGAGCGTGTGCTCGACGCCGGGTGACTGCCGAATACGTCCGGCGAAGATGTCGCACAACATCATGGATCCGTTGGCCAATACGGAGCGTCCATAAGCCCGACAGACGAATGGCCGCACGGGATAAATCGCGCAGCGGTTGTCGTCGTCGAGCATGGGGCAGCGCGTGGCCTCCATGGCCGCGCCGCGGGCCACCGTGCGCATGAAGACGCGGGTCGAACGGCCCCGCATGCCGAGCCAGCGTGAGAGCGGATTGCCCGGCTGGACCAGCTGACCCCGCGTGCGGCGGACGATGCGCCGCCGATGCTCGGGCGTCAGATTCGCGTGCATCCAGCGCAAAATATGCGCCCACTCAGGCTCGCCCACCAGGACCTGGTGCTTGCAACAGCGGGCGCAGCCTTCCTGGCAGACCAGGATAGGGCTGGCCGAGACGATGGCGTGCGCCCAGGCATCCATGGCCGTGTAGAACTCGTCCAGGGTGCGTGCGTGGCGCACCATGCGGGCATGGAAGTGCCCGAGGCCGACGGTTCGTGGCTGAGGCACACAAACCTACCTAGGGGTGCCGTCTTCGCGACTGGACGGCGGGCCCTTCCGGCGTTGGATTTCCCGGCAACGAGCTATCTTCCCACCAGGTTGCCCCGGCAGTATTGTCGCCGCTGACGAGCTTAACGACTGTGTTCGGGATGGGAACAGGTGTGGCCTCGTCGCACGAGTCACCGGGAAACCCAACGCCGAAAGGGTGTAGCAAAGCTGCACTGTTGCCGATCTAACGAAATTCTAAGCCCTCGACCGTTAGTACGGCTCTGCTCAACGGCTCTCACCGCTTACACATGCCGCCTATCAACCAGCTCATCTCGCTGGGGTCTTACCTGGTTAATCCAGTGGGAGGCCTCATCTTGAGGTGGGCTTCGCACTTAGATGCTTTCAGCGCTTATCCCATCCGGACATAGCTACCGAGCAATGCCGCTGGCGCGACAACTCGTGCACTAGAGGTCCGTCCAACCGGCTCCTCTCGTACTTCGATCAGATCCTCTCAAGCCTCCTGCGCCCGCGGCGGATAGAGACCGAACTGTCTCACGACGTTCTGAACCCAGCTCGCGTGCCACTTTAATGGGCGAACAGCCCAACCCTTGGGACCTTCTTCAGCCCCAGGATGTGACGAGCCGACATCGAGGTGCCGAACCGCGCCGTCTATGTGAACTATTGGGCGCGACTAGCCTGTTATCCCCGGGGTAGCTTTTATCCGATGACCACGGCCCTTCCACTCGGGACCGTAGGGTCGCTAAGCCCGACTTTCGTCTCTGCTCGACGTGTCTGTCTCGCAGTCAAGCTCCCTTGTGCCTTTGCACTCTACAGCTGATTGCCATCCAGCCTGAGGGAACCTTTGGGCGCCTCCGTTACATTTTGGGAGGCGACCGCCCCAGTCAAACTGCCCACCTGAGACTGTCCCTGCGCCGGATAACGGTCGCAGGTTAGGGACGCAGCTGTACAAGGGTGGTATCCCAAGGGTGACTCCACCGAGGCTAGCGCCCCGGATTCACCGTCTCCCACCTATCCTTCACATGCACAGACGCGGCTCAATCCCAAGATGCAGTAAAGCTCCACGGGGTCTTTTTGTCCTGCCGCAGGACGCCCGC
>DAOUKN010000289.1:0-7867 GCA_034421255.1 Chloroflexota bacterium
CTCATCCAAGACTCGCCCAACCTCGGCCGCGTGCATGGCCTGCAGAGCCGTGCGCCAGCGCAGATAGCCCTTCCTGCCGCTCGGATAGTCGTTGCGGGGGATGGTCCAGCGGCGGATATGGTGCGCCCGCGCCGCCAGCAACAGCGCCTCGCCGGCGTCGGGGCGCAGGCGGCGCACCCAGGCCGAGAGCATGGCGGCGTGGGTGAGCTCCTTGGGGCGGGACTCGCCGTCCACGATCAGCGTGTGCGGATCGTCGGCGTTGGCCGCGTCGATGCGCCGGATGGCGTCCTGAAATCGCTCGGTTTCCACGGTCGAATTCTCGCACGGGCCGTCGCGCCGCGGCTCGGGTATCGTGCCGCACGATGAGTGGGCAGTCGGCGGACATCGTGATCTGCGGGGGCGGCGTGTTGGGCGCCGCCCTGGCCTACGAGCTCGCCGGGCGCGGCGCTCGGCCGTTGCTGATCGAATCGCGGGCGATTGCGTCGGGGGCCAGCGGCAAGGCCGCCGGGCTGCTCTCGCCGGCGTCGGACTCGCGCGCCGCCGGTCCGTTGGGACCGTTGTGGCGGGCCAGCCTGGCGCGGCATCACGCACTGGTCCGCGAGTTGGAGACTCACGGAGCGCCCGGCTACGGGTTCGAGGAGAGCCCCTCGCTGCTCGTCACCGCCGACGCCGCCGAAGCCAAAGCTCTGCGGGAGGCCGCCCCGTCCCAGTGGCTGGAGCCGGACGATGTGCGCGCCCGCTGCGGCTGGATCGACGGCCCGATCGAGGGCGGCGTGCTGCGCGAGGCGAGCGCCGAGATCGAACCCGCCGCCTTTACCGGAGCGCTGATCCATGCCGCCGAGACCCGTGGCGCGCGCATTGAGCACGGCCGGGTAACCGGGCTGAACCTCACCGGCCGCAGCGTCACCGGGGTGCGGCTGGACGGCGAAGTCATTCGCACCGGCACCGTCGTGCTGGCCATGGGGCCCTGGACGAGCGCGGCGGGCGAATGGATTGGGAGCCCCGTGCCCGTGACTCCCCTCAAGGGCCAGATCCTAAGGCTGCGACTGCCGCCCGCCGCAGCCGAAACTCGGTTCTCGGATTCCGACGGCAACTACATGGTGCGCAAGGCCGACGGCCTGGTTTACGTCGGCACCACCGAAGAGCGGGTTGGATTCGACGAGACGACGACCGACGCGGCTCGACGCCGGATCCTGCGCCAGGCCGGCCGCTTCGTCTCCGCCGTCGCGCGGGCCGAGGTCGTGGAGCAAACCGCCTGCCTGCGTCCGCTCTCGCCCGACGGACTGCCGATCCTGGGCGCCGCGCCGGGGCTCTCGGGCGCGTTCATCGCCACAGGCCACGGACGCGCCGGCCTGCTGCTCGCCCCCGGCAGCGCGGCGGCCCTGGCCGCCCAGATCACCGGCGAGTCGCCGTCCATCGATCTGATGCCCTTCGACCCTGCCCGCTTCGGCTGAGCGACGCCTTCCCACGCTGCACGCAGCGCGGGCCACCGGGTGCGCATGCCGTTCGTGGTGAGCCTGTCGAACCATGAACGGCCCTGCGACAGGCTCGGGGCAAGCCGCTTCACCGCTGGCTCTCGCCTCGCGAGACAGGTCTCACGCCATGCGCATCCGCTCGCCTGGCGGAGGTGCATGGGAGTCGAACCCACCTAGGACGCTGACCAGCGCCCCACAACGGTTTTGAAGACCGCGAGAGCCACCCGGCCCCTTCCACCTCCAGCGCCACGCTAGCAGGTTCGCCACTTACCATGACAAGCGGGCGAACATGTTGGCTTCGAGAGTCCGGCGCCGGAGGGAGGCCTATGGTCCGTGACGCAACCGTCACGCTGACGCAGACGGCGTATGACGCCCTGATCGCGCGAAATGAGGAGCTTGAGGACCGGCTGGACGCGCTCGAAGCGGACGACGGGAGCCGCATCCCCCACGCGGTGGCGCTAGCCATGATGCGTGGCGAGCGCCCGCTGGACGCGTTCCGGCGACATCGCGGCCTCACGCTGCGCGGCCTTGCCGAGCGGACGAGCATTGCCGCAAGCTACCTGTCCGAAATTGAACGCGGCCGTAAACCGGGCTCGGCGGCGGCGCTAGCCCGCATCGCCGCCGCGCTGGACACTACGGTCGACGCGCTATTGAGTGGCGCAAGCGAGGTTTCCTAATGGCCGAAATCACGCGCCGCCGCAACGGCGAGATGACCCAAGCGCTATTCAACGTCCTGGCTGACGCGCCGGACGGGCTGGCGGCCCGGGAGGCCATCGACCGCGTGGAGAAGATCCTCAAACCCACACCATTCGAAGACAGCGACTACCCGAACCGCCCAGGCGTGCGTCGTTTTCCGAACATCGTCCGCTTTGTGACCATTTGGCTGGTGAAGGCCGGATGGCTGGTGAAGCGTCGGGGAACCTGGTCGATAACCGACGACGGGACGAGCGCCCTGGAGCGGTTTACAGACCCCGAGGCCCTGTTCCGCGAGGCCGATCGCCTTTACCGGAAATGGCGTGCCGAGCAGCCCGACCCCGAGCCAGACGAGTCAGAGCCGAGCTCGGTGTCGATCCTTGAGGAGGCTGAAGAGAACGCGTGGAGGGAGATCAAGGACTATCTCGCCGCAATGAACCCTTTCGATTTCCAGAGCCTTGTCGCCGGGCTCCTGAAGGCCATGGGCTACCACGTCCAATGGGAGGCGCCCCCAGGACCGGATCGAGGGATCGACATCGTTGCGTCTGCCGACCCTCTGGGAGCGGCGTCCCCGCGGCTCAAGATCCAAGTCAAACGGCGCGCTGACCGGATCAATGTTGATGGGCTTCGCGCGTTCTTGGCTGTGCTCGGCGACGACGACATCGGCATTTTCGTATCAGCGGGCGGGTTTACCCGCGACGCCGAGCAGGAAGCACGGACCCAAGAGCGTCGCCGGATCACCCTCGTCGATGTTGATCGCCTCGTCAGCCTGTGGGTAGACAACTACGACCGGCTCGACGAAAGCGCGCAACAACTCCTGCCGCTCCGGCCGGTCCACTTCCTCGCGCCAGAGGTGTAGATTGCTCTCGGCTGCTATCGGGCTCGCCGCGTTTCGGATGCCAGTTCAAGCGATGCGGACGGCTCGGATTAGGCGACAGGTGCGGTAGCTTGGTGGGTCCTGCTGCCGCGAACTCCCAATGACCTCCACCCGCCCGAACATCCTCTGGTACTGCACCGACCAGCAGCGGTTCGACACCGTTGGCGCGCTGGGGAATCCGCACGTCCGCACACCGAACCTCGACCGCTTCGTGGCGCAGTCGGTGGCGTTCACGCATGCCTACTGCCAGAGCCCCATCTGCACGCCCAGCCGCGCCAGCTTCCTGACCGGGATGTATCCCAGCCGGGTCCACAACTCGCGAAACGGCAACGCGGTCGTGCCGCCGGAGACCGCCGAGCGCCTCGTCACCCGTGCGCTGGCCGATGCCGGCTATGACGGCGGGCTGGTGGGCAAGCTGCACCTGGCGGGCGCGGCGTCGGCGCGGGAACCGCGCGTGGACGACGGCTACCGCGTCTTCGAGTACAGCCACGCCCCGCGCAACGACTGGCCGCTGGCCCAGCACGACTACGCCCGCTGGCTGCACGAGAAAGGCCATGATCCGGCGGAGCTGCTGCACGCGCCGGCCGGCTACGGCGGGCTGATGGCGCCCACGCCGGAGCGGGACAACGTGCCGCCGGAGCTGCACCAAACGACCTGGTGCACCGAGCGCGCCATCGACTTCATCACCGGCGACCGTGACCCCGACACGCCGTGGTTCCTCTCGGTGAACCCCTACGACCCGCACCCGCCCTACAACCCGCCCTGGGAGTACTACCGCCGCTTCGATCCATCGACGATGCCCGGCCCGCTGTTTCGTCCGAGCGATCTCGAGACCCAGGGCCGACTGACCCGCGCCGGCGTCGACTTCCAGAGCGAGTCCCAGCATCTGGACGCCTTCCGCGCGCGCGAGGTCCAAGCCGCCTACTACGCCATGATCGAACTGGTCGATGACCAGTTCGGGCGGCTGCTGGACGCGCTCGAGGCGGCGGGCCAGGCCGAGCGCACGGTGGTGGTATTCACTAGCGACCACGGCGAGTCGGCGGGCGACCACGGGCTCACCCAGAAGGGCTGCCGGTTCTTCGACGGCCTTACGCGCGTGCCCCTGATCTGGCGCTGGCCGGGCCGCTTTGCCGCCGGGCTCCGCAGCGACGCGCTGGTGGAGCTGACGGACATCGCGCCCACCCTGCTCGAGATCGCGGGGCTGCCCGTCCCCGAGGAGACGCAGGGCCGCTCGCTGCTGCCGATCCTGTGCGGCGCCGCCCCGGCCCATGAACATCGGTCATTCGTGCGCTGCGAGTATCTGGACGCGGTGGACTTTCCCGACCACACCCGCGCCACCATGTATCGGGACCGCCGCTGGAAGCTGAACGTCTACCACAACCACGGACTGGGCGAGCTCTACGACATGCAGGCCGATCCGCACGAGTTCGACAACCTGTGGGACAGCCCGGACCACCGTGACGTGTGCGACGAGCTGGTGCAGGCCAGCTTCAATGCCACCGTCATGGCGCTGGACCCGGGACCCCGAAGGACCTCCGCCTTTTAGCTAGGGCCGCGGCGCCATGACCACCAGCAGCCGCGCCCGGTCGCCGGTTTCGTTCGTCACGCCGTGGTCGGAGCCCGCCGGCGCCCACACGGCGTGCCCGGGCCCGACCGCCTGCCGCTCGCCGTCCACGTCGAACGTCGGCGCGCCCTCGATCACAAAATAGACCTTGTCCGACGCTGCGTGCGCGTGCACCCGCTGGGCCTGACCCGGCTCCAGGCAGTAGACGTCGCAGAACATCCGCTCCGACTCGAACAGGTTGTTCTTGGCCATCTTGGCGGCGGCAAAGTCGCTGTGGCGATCAACGTGGTGCACGTGCATGGCGTCTCCCGATCGGCGGGGTATCGAGCGGCAGCGTAGCGCCGGCGGCGAGCAACCGTCGGCTAGGCCGGCAACTCCGGTCCGGCGGTCACCAGGGTGTAGGACTCGGGATCGAGCAGCCGCGCGGCGGCCTGTTGCACGTCGTCCGCCGTCACCGCCGCGACGATGTCCGGATAGCGCATGAGGTAGTCGAGTCCCAGGCCGTAGTTCTCGATTGTCAGGAGCATGCCCGCGATGCCGCCGTTGCGCTCCAGGCGCAGCGGCAGCGAGCCGATCATGGCCTGCTTGGTGAGCCGCAGCTCCTCATCGGTGGGCGGCTCGTCCATCAGGCGCCGCGCTTCCGCCAGTCCGCTGGTGACGGCCTTGGGCACGTTCACCGGGTTGACGCCCGCGCGAATGGTCCACGGCATGCGAGCGCGGGCCGCCTCGGCGTGGCTGGTGGCGTGATAGGCCAGCCCCTGCGCGTCGCGCACGTTGGCGCCGATGCGTCCGCCGAGGCCCAGCTGCCCCAGGATGTAGTTGCCCATCATGACCGGGAAATACTCTGAATCGAGCCGTCGCACGCCGGGCCAGCCGAGCGTGAACTCAGTCTGCGTCTTTCCCGCGAGGCGCAGGTCCTCGCGCACGCCGCCCGCCTTGGTCGACGCGGTGTCGAAGGCGCGGATGGCGCCGCGCTGGCGCTGGGCGGCCCCCGTGCCGGATCCGCGCCAGTCCTCGAAATAGCGCGCCGCAAGGTCGCGCACGGCGTCGGGCGTCACCGCGCCGACCACCGCCAGCACCAGCGATTCCGAGTCGTAGGACTCAGCGTGAAAGTCTCGGACCTTGCCGGGCGTAAGGGCGCCCATGGTCTCGGCGTAGCCCTCGTCGGGACGGCCGTAGGGATTGTCGCGACCGAACAGCAACTCGCGGAAGCGTCGGTCGGCCAGCGCGCCGGGGTTGTTCTCGACGTGCGTAATGCCGGTGAGCGCCTGGTCGCGCAGGCGCTCGACCTCGTCGTCTGGGAACACTGAGTGTTGCAGGCCGTCGGCAGCCAGCCGCAGCAGCACGTCCAGGTCCTCGGCCAGGGCGCGGCCACTGAAGCTGCCGTACTCGATGCCCGCGCCGAAGTTGAGCGAGGCGCCCACGTCGTCCAACTCGGCGCTGAACTCCATGAAGGACCGCGTGGCCGTGCCGCGGTTGAGGCCGTCGGCGGTCAGGCCGGCAAGGCCGCAATCGCCCTCGGATTCCAGGATGGCCCCGGCCGCGTGCTGCGCGGCCACCGCCACGGACGGCGACGACGGGTTGGGATAGACCAGCAGCACCATGCCGTTGGCCAGGGTGGACCGCGCCACCGTCTCGGGTCCGAGCGACCGCCCGCGCGTCACGCCCGCGCCGGACCCTCGGGAATGAACCAGCCGGTGGTCCGCCGCTCCGGGCGCAGATAGGTTTGCGCCGCGCGCTGCACGTCCTGCGGTGCAACTTCCGTCAACCGCTCGGTGAAGGTCTGCGCCGCCCGCCAGGTGTGGGCGATATCCAGGAACCCCAGCCACATCGCTTGCGCCGTCACGCCCTCCAGGCCGATCGCCTGCTTGGCGCGCGCCTGACGCACGGCGCGGGCGAGCTCGGCCTCGTCGGGCGCGGAGTCCTGCAAGTCTTGGATCTCGGCCTCCACCGCCTCGGCGATCGGCTCGCGGTCGCCGTTGGGCTTCAGCACCACGGTGATCCGGTGCAGGGTCGGGTCGATGTTGAAGCCGATGTCCGTGCCGACCGCGGCCGCCATGCCGGAGGCCACGAAGCGCCGATAGAGCCGCGAGGTGCGTACGATCCCGCCGCCGCCGAACGGTCCGCTCTTGGGGCCGGAGAGCAGCGCATCGAGCGCCAGCAGCGCGGGAAAGTCGGGATGCGCGAACTCGGGGATGCGGTGACCCACCGTCAGGATCGGGAATGGACCCGGGTGCCGCACATCGACTTCGCGGGGGCTCGTTTGCTCGGGCTCTCGCACGGCCAACGGCTCTGGCAGCGACCGTGCGGGAATGTGCCCAAACGCCGCTTCCATCCGCTCCAGCACGTCGGCCTCGTCCACGTCCCCCGCGATGACCGCCAGCGCGTTGTTGGGCGCGTAGTAGTCCTGATAGTGGCCGTAAAGCTCGTCGCGGGTCATGCGGTTCAGATCGGCCTTGCTGCCGATCACGCCGTGGCGATAGGGATGGGTGGTGAAGGCGGCGGCCTCCAGCGCCTCGGTGAGCAGGAACATCGGCTCCGCCTCGTGCCCCTCGCGCTCGGAGATGATGACGGTGCGCTCGCTGGCCACGTCGTCGGGATCGAAGACGGCGTTGGCCATGCGGTCGGACTCGATCCGCAGCGGCAGGTCCAGGTGCTGCGACGGCACCGTCTCGAAATAGGCCGTCGTATCCTCCGTGGTGAACCCGTTCCACGTGCCGCCCACGCCGTTGACCAGGCGGCCGATGTCGCCGGGGTTGAGCGTCTCGGTACGCTTGAACAGCATGTGCTCGACCCAGTGGGAGGCGCCGCTCATGCCCGACGGCTCGTTGCGCGCGCCCACGCGATACCACATGACGAAGCTGACCAGAGGCACGGCGTGACTCTCGCGCAACAGAACCTGGAGTCCGTTGGAGAGGGTGTGCTCGGCGACGTCGTCCATAGGGGTGCGATTACCGCCGGCGGCGGGCCGACGGGATGCTAGCACAGCGGTCGGCGCCACCATCTGCGACCACCGTCGCCCAGCCACGTTCATCTCGTCATTCCGGCGGGCTTGCGCGATCGGTTGGAAAACGTCGAAGTCGTCGTCGCTGACTGGCCCACGGAGGACGAGCTGGAAAGCGCGGAGGTTCCTCCGGGCTATACCCTCTTCGGCCTCTACAGCGGCGTGCCCCTCACCGAGCGCACGTCCGGCTATCACATGGTGCTGCCGGACCGCATCACCATCTTCCAGGGACCGCTCGAAGAGGCCTGTCGCGA
>DAOUKN010000290.1:0-8131 GCA_034421255.1 Chloroflexota bacterium
CACACCCGACGTTGCCTGGGTGATCGTGGCCGCCCCGGTCCCGGGACTGGCCATGGCCGACTTCTGGGCGGGGCTGGAGACATACGTCATCGAGATCGCGCCGCCGTCGAGGCGCGGGGCCGCCGTCGGACTCATTGGGTTCGTGGTGGTGCTGGTTCCCGGCATTGCCGGCGTGGCGCAGGGATTCGTGGCGGACGCATTCGGCTTTCGCGTCTTCGCCATCGGCGCGGGAACGGCCCTGGCGGCCGCGCTGGCGCTCACGCTTGGGGTGTTGCCACGACCGATGCCGGCTCCGGCGCGACACCTGGCGCAAGGCGTCAGCTTCGTCCGGCTGGTGCGCTTCCGGGGCGTAGCCGCGGTCATGGTCGTGCGGATCGCGTCGACGGTTGCCTATGCGGCCATGATCTTGCTGGCGGGGCCGCGAATGGTGGAGGTCGGCGGGGACCTGCGCGCGGTCGGGGCCATGACGCTGGTCGCGTCCGTCGGCGGCGCCGTGGCGCAACTGGCGATCGGGCGGCTCTCGGATCGGTTGGGACGACGCACGGTGCTGGCCGGAATCCTGGCGCTGGCCGCACCGGCCACGGCGGCGTTTGGATTCGTCGACAGCGTGCCGGGGCTGCTGGTGGTCGCCACCGTCTGGGCGGTGGCGATGTGGGGCGTCAACACCATGGCGGTGAGCCTGTGCGGCGACGTGGCCCCGCCGGGCTCGCTGAGCCGGGTGATGGTGCTGGACGGCACGGCCTATTCCACCGGGGCGGTGATCGGCGCGGCCGTGGTGTTTGCGATTGCAGAGGCATCTCTGGCGGCGGCGTTCTACGTGGGCGCGGCGGCCATGCTGGTGGGGCTGTCCGCGCTGCCGCTAGCGGCTCCCGCCCGAGCGGGCAATACGGCCGGACGAGGCTAGCGACACCAAATCGTCGACTGTTCTGACGCCGGCTGCCCGATAGGTCGACTTCGATCGCCTCGACGGCTACCCAGTCGTTCCGGGCCGCAGGCGATGGACTCAAGGACGATGCGCCTTCTCCCGGCCCCTTAGATTTCTCGCTTCGCTCGAAATGACAGGGTGGGAAAGGCGAAATGCCGCCCGCGGCCAGCGTTTAGTAGGGCGGCTGCGTCTCCGGGTGGCGGCGCATGAAGTTGGCCTGCTGGACGCCGATATTCTCCTGAAGCTGGATGGAGAGGCCGCCGTCGACGACCAGCGCATGGCCGGTGACGAACGAGGCGTCGTCGGAGCACAGGAAGGACACGGCCGAGGCGATCTCCTCCGGCTTGCCGGTGCGGCGCAGCGGGTACTGATCGTCGAAGAGCTTCAGCCCTTCCGGATTGTCGTCCCACATCACGCGCTGGATGTTCTCGGTGACCATGTGCCCGGGGCAGATGGCGTTGACGCGGATGTTGTCAGGGCCGTGCTGGATGGCCATCTGCTTGGTGACGCCGATGGCGGCGGACTTGCCGGCTTCGTAGACCAGATAGTCCTTGGCCATGAGCAGTCCGTGGACGGAGGCGATGTTGACGATGTTGCCGCCGCCGACGCGTCGCATCTCGGGCACGGCGTACTTGCCGCCCAGGAATAGAGCCTTGACCAGCAGCGACATGCCGAAGTCCCACTGCTCCTCGGTGACTTCCTCCACGCCGCCGGGCAGCGCTTCCATGGCGGGGAAGGCGTTGTTGACCAGGATGTCCAGGCGGCCCCAGCGGTCGACGGCGTCCTGGATCATTTCCCGAATGTCGTCATGGCGGGACACGTCGGAGTGAATCGCAGCGGCCGTGCCGCCCTCGGCCTCGATCCGCGCCACGTTCGACGCCGCCAGGTCGTCGGCAGTGTCCGCGATGAGCACCCGATCGCCGTCCGCGGCCAGCCGCCGGGCAATGGCGCCGCCGATGCCGGTCGCGCCGCCGGTCACGATCGCCACTCGAGGTTCAGCCATGGTTATGCTCCCTGCTTCTGGCGCCCGCACGCCTGGTTGAGAAGTGCGCCCATTCGGGGGATCTGAATTCGTTCGTGGTGAGCCTGTCGAACCACGCCCTTCGAATACCCAGGCCGACGGATCGGCGTTGGCCTCTTGGGCTGCCCGGACTGACCCCCATCCTAACCTTCCCCCTTTCAGGTGGAAGGGACCCGATCCGAGGTTTTCTAGCCGACGGCAGCCGTTTGCTTGGGTCGGACAACATCGGCGCCGTTCGATTGCGCGTCACCGGATTCGATGCCGAGCACCCGCGCCAAGAATATGCCCGTGTAGCTGTCGGGATCGGCGGCTACCTCTTCGGGCGTGCCGGCCACGACGAGCTCACCGCCGCCGTCTCCGCCTTCCGGACCCAGGTCAATGATCCAGTCGGCGCTCTTGACGACATCCAGATTGTGCTCGATGACGATGATCGTATTGCCGGCGTCGACCAGCCGCTGCAGCACGGCGATCAGCCGCCGCGTGTCCGCGAAGTGCAGCCCGGTGGTGGGCTCGTCGAGGATGTAGAGCGTGCGCCCGGTGGCGCGCTTGGCAAGCTCGGATGACAGCTTGACGCGCTGGGCCTCGCCGCCCGAAAGCGTCGTTGCCGGCTGGCCCAGGCGAATGTATCCCAGCCCCACGTCCACCAGCGTGCCCAGCTTGCGCTCGATGGTGGGGATGTTGGCGAAGAACGCGTGGGCGTCCTGCACGGTCATGTCCAGCACCTCGGCGATGTTCTTGCCCTTGTAGCGGATTTCCAGCGCCTCGCGGTTGTAGCGCGCGCCGTGGCAGACCTCGCAGGTGACGTAGACGTCGGGCAGAAACTGCATCTCGATCTTGTTGAGACCCTGGCCCTGGCAGGCCTCGCAACGTCCGCCCTTGACGTTGAACGAGAAGCGGCCCGGCTTGTAGCCGCGCGCCCGCGCTTCCGGCACGGCGGCGAAGAGCTCGCGGATTGGCGTGAAGGCGGCGGTGTAGGTGGCCGGATTCGAGCGCGGCGTGCGTCCGATGGGCGACTGGTCGATCTCGATCACCTTGTCCAGGGCCTCCGCGTTACGGATGCGGCGGTGAGGACCGGGCAGGTCACGGCTGCCCCAAATGCGCTGCGCCAGGGCGCGGTAGAGCACGTCGGTGACCAGGGTGCTCTTGCCCGAACCGGACACGCCGGTGACGCAGACGAACGTGCCGAGCGGAATGCCGACGGTGAGGTCCTTGAGATTGTTGGCGCCGGCGCCCTCGACGTGGATCATTTGGCCGTTGCCGGTCCGCCGCCCGCGTGGGACCGGGATCGACTCGCGCCCGGCCAGATAAGCGCCCGTGAGCGACGGCTCCGAGCGCTCGATGCGGTCCACCGTCCCCTCCGCGATCACCTCGCCGCCGTGCTCGCCGGCTCCCGGTCCGAAGTCGATCACCCAGTCCGCCGAGCGGATGGTCTCTTCGTCGTGCTCGACCACGAGCACGGTGTTGCCCAGGTCGCGCAGCCCCAGCAGCGTTTGGACCAGCCGGCGGTTGTCGCGCTGGTGCAGGCCGATGCTCGGCTCGTCCAGGATGTAGAGCACGCCGACGAGGCTCGACCCGATCTGGGTGGCCAGGCGGATGCGCTGGGCTTCGCCGCCGGAGAGGGTGTCCGCCGCCCGATCGAGGGTGAGGTATTCCAGGCCCACGGACTCCAGGAATCCCAGGCGCGCCCGCACCTCCTTGAGCACCTGGACGGCGATGGCGGCCTCGCGCGGGCTGAGCTCGAGATTCTCGAAAAACCGGGCGGCGGCCTCCACGGTTTTTTCGGTGGCGTCGTGGATCGAGAGATCGCCCACAGTCACGGCCAGGCTCTCGCGCTTGAGCCGCGCGCCCTGGCACGCGGGACAGGTGCGGCGCGTCATGTAGCGCTCGATCTCGCCGCGCACGTAGTCGGACTCGGTCTGCTGGTACCGCCGGCGCAGGTTCGGCACCACGCCCTCGAACTCGAAGGTGTAGACCCGCCGCCGGCCGCGGCTGCCCACGTGCTCGACGGTGAGTGGCGTGGCGCTGCCGTAGAGCAGCACGTCGACGGCTTCGGAGCTGAGCCTCTCGATGGGCGTCGTCGCGGTGAAGCCGTACTTGGTGGCCAGGGCATCCAGCACGGCGCGCGTCATGGACGGTCCGGTGCCGGCGGCGCGCGCCCAGGGGGCGATGGCGCCGCCGTCGATGGAGAGCTTTCGATTCGGGATGACCAAGCTCGGGTCGATTTCCAGCTTGGCGCCCAGGCCGTCGCACTCGGGGCAGGCCCCGTGCGGCGTGTTGAACGAGAACGACCGCGGCTCGAGCGTGGGGAAGCTCAACCCGTCGTCGACGCAGGCCAGCGACTCGCTGAGCGTGAAGGCCTCGCCGTCAACGATCTGCAGCACGACCACGCCCTCGGCCAGCTTGAGGGCCGTCTCCAGCGAGTCGGCCAGCCGGGCCTGCACGTCGCGCCGCACGGCGAGGCGGTCGACCACGATCTCGATGTCGTGCCAGAATTTGCGGTCCAGCGCCGGCACGTCGTCCAGGGTGTGGACCTCACCGTTCACCCGTACGCGGGCGAAGCCGGCCTGCCGCGCGTCGTCGAAGACGCCCTTGTGCTCGCCCTTGCGGTGCTTGACCACCGGCGCCAGCACGAGGAAGCGGGTGCCGTCGTCCCAGTCAAGGACGAAGTCGACCATCTCCTGAATCGTCTGCCGCGTGAGGACCTTGCCGCACTCGGGACAGTGGGGCTGGCCGATGCGGGCGTACAGCAGCCGCAGGTAGTCGTAGATCTCGGTGACCGTGCCCACCGTCGACCGCGGATTGTGCGAGCGCGCCTTCTGGTCGATGGAGATGGCCGGCGAGAGTCCCTCGATCTGGTCGACGTCGGGCTTCTCGAGCTGACCGAGAAACTGCCGGGCGTAGGCGGACAGCGACTCCACGTAGCGCCGCTGGCCTTCGGCGTAGAGGGTGTCGAACGCCAGGCTGGACTTGCCGGAGCCGGAGATGCCCGAGATGACGACGAGCTTGTCGCGCGGGATCTCGACGTCGATGTTCTTGAGGTTGTGCTCGCGCGCGCCGCGGACGACGATGGCGTTCTCGGGCATAACGGTCCAGCTTAAGCGATTTGGGGGTTGGCCGGTGGCCCATGCCGTGCGCCGCACGGGAGGTTCACCCGCGGCCGGCCCCACGCTGCACGCAGCGCCGGCCACCGGAGAACGCCCCAAGTCCGTCATTCCGAGCGCAGCGAGGAATCTAAGGGGCCAGGAGAAGGCACAGCGTCCTTGGACTCCTCACCGCGTTCGGAACGACATTTGCAGGACGCAGCCGAGGAATCCAGGCGGCTCGCCGACGGCGCCTACGCGAACCCCTACTTGGCGCGCCCCCGATACACCACCGCCGGATCGACCACGCACAATTCGGCGCCGGCGTTGCGGCCTTCGGGAATGGGCCACGTCACGCCGTATTGCAGCGGCGTCACCTGGCCGTCGACGATGAAGAACAGCTCCGGGTCGGCGGCGAACATCTCCCGCGCGGTGCGCTGCAGGTCGCGGGCGCGGAAGAGACGTGCGACGGCATTGCCCACGGCGCCGCGCCGCACCAGCCCGCGCTGCTCCAGGCCCTCGCCCAACCGGTTGAAGTCGTAGCTGCGCTCGGGCATGCCGGGCAAGTCGGGATTGGGTCCCCAGGTCTCGCTGCGAAGCGGGACGACGCGGCCGTCCGGCAGGCGCTGGAGTCCCTCCGCCACGCGCGGGCCGCGGTGGGACCCGATCTCCTGTTCCATGAAGTGACCGGCGGTGAGGTTTTGATAGGGCACGCCCAGCAGCAGGAACCAGCCGTCGAGATCGAAGATCGCGCGCATGGACGGCTGCGCGTCCCAGCCGTCCCGGCCGCCGGCGTCGACGATGGCGTCGCGCAGCGGTCCAATGGCGGCCACGGTCTGCACGATGTGGACCGTGCGGCGCGCCTCCGGGCGGCGGAAAAGGTGATTCGGAATTGAGCCGGTGGTGCCGGGCGTCTCCGCCGGATCGTAGACGAAGCCCGGATCGCGAAACTGCCCGGTAAACGTGGGCGCCACCAGGGTGCCTTCGGGACCGAGCGCCGCCAGCAAGGCGTCGATCACCGTGTCAGCCCCACCCTCGACCGTGCCGATGCTGCGCAGGGAGCTGTGGAACATCACCAGGCCCCCACGCGGGAGGCCCAGGTGTTCCAGGTCGGCCGTGAGCTCGGGGCCGGTGCGGACTAGGCGCTCCGGTGGCAGTTTGCTCATGCCGAAACCATAGCGGACTGCCGGGTCATGCAATCTGCCACCGACTGGCGTAAGATTGCCGAGACACCGAACATTGACCGTACACGCCGCTGATTTGTTAGCGGCCACCAGGACGGGCGGATGCCCCATCAGACCGAGCCGAGCGCCAACAATGCCTTAGGGCGTGCGCTGCAACGCATGCTTCCGGGCTGCGAGGTACGCACAGAGCAGACGCGCGTCATCGACGGACATCCGGGCTTGCAGCCCGACATGCTCGTCACTGCCGCCGGCCGTTCGCCGGTGTCGATCGAAGCCGAATACGAACCGGCCGCCAGCGTCGAAGCCGAGGCCAAATCCCGTCTCGGGCTGGATGTCGAGGCCCGACCCATCGAGGCCGCAATTGCCTTGCGCTATCCCGCCTCGGTTGGTGATGCCGCCGACCTCGACGCCGCGCTTGATGCCGCCCGCTTGTCTTATGCCGTGTTCACCCAGGAGCGCAGGGAGAGCAGCCGCTTTCCCCAGTCCGGCTGGCTGGACGGCGACATTGACGACCTCGCCGACCTGGTTCGCCTGGTGTCGGTCCCGCACAGCGCGGTGGACGAGGCGGCGCTGGAGTTGGAGAAAGGCATCGATCAGGCCGCCGTGATTCTGGAAGAGGCCGCGAAACTGCGGCCGGCCATCGGCCTGGCCATCGCCAATCTGCTGGGCATGACCAACGTGCGCCAAACCTGGCGCATGGCCGGCGCCATCATCGCCAACGCCTTGATCTTCCACGAGCGAATGGCCGGCATGCACCAGGGCATTGGGCAGTTGGAAGTGCTGCGCAACCAACCCCACACCGATCTGAAACGCGCGACCTTGGCGGCCTGGAGCAAAATCCTGGCCATCAACTACTGGCCCATCTTCGGCGTCGCGCGAGACATCGTCAGCCAACTCGAATCACTTGATGCGGCGCAGGTCCTGCATCGGCTGTGCGGCACCGCCACCTGGGTCCGCTCCACCGGCGTCGATAACACCCACGACCTCACCGGCCGCGTCTTTCAGCGCCTCATCGCCGACCGCAAGTACCTGGCGACCTATTACACCCTGCCCGCCTCGGCGGCGCTGCTGGCGCGGCTCGCGGTGGCCAAGCTGGACGGCATGGACTGGTCCGACGCCGAATCCATCGGCAAGCTGCGCGTCGCGGACTTTGCCTGCGGCACCGGCGCGCTGCTCTCCGCCGTCTACGAGCAGATTGCCGCCCGCAACGAGCGCGCCGGCGGCGACGCTGCGGCCCTCCACGCCGTCATGATGGAAGAGGTGCTCTACGGCTTCGACGTCATGCCCTCGGCCGTCCACATCACCGGGTCCACCCTGGCCGGCGCCCAGCCCGCCGGCAAGTTCGGCAGCTCTCGCCTCTACACCCTGCCTTACGGACGGCAGGAAGACGGCAGCGTGCAAATCGGCTCGCCGGAGCTGCTGCGGTCCTCGGGGACGCTCACCATGATCAATACCAGCGATCCCGGCCGGCGCACCGGCAGCGCCGGCGAGGAAACCGCCGCCCAGATCGTCGCCAACGTGCCCGGCGAGAGCTTTGACCTCGTCATCATGAATCCGCCGTTTACCCGCGCCACCAATCACGAGGGCGCACATGCCGACGTGCTCAACCCCGCCTTTGCCGCGTTCGGTGCAACTGACGCCGACATGGATGCGATGGGAAAGCGGCTCAATAGAAAGGGCCGAGGCACCGCCTATCACGGCAATGCCGGCATCGCCTCGGCGTTCGCGGCGCTAGCCGACGACAAACTCAGGCCAGGCGGCGTGCTGGCGCTCGTGCTGCCGCTGACCGCAGCCGCTGGACTGGCCTGGACAAACTTCCGACACATGCTGGCGCGCGGCTACACGGACCTCACCGTCCTGAGCATTGCGGCCAGCAACAACGGCGATCTGTCGTTTTCGGCGGACACTGGCTTGGCGGAAT
>DAOUKN010000291.1:0-5188 GCA_034421255.1 Chloroflexota bacterium
CGGTGCGCGATCACCAGCATGGTGCGGCCCTCGGCGGCCCGGTCCAAGGCCGCGTGCACCAGGCGCTCGGACTCGGCGTCGAGCGCCGCGGTGGCTTCGTCGAGGATGAGCACGCGCGGATCGGCGGCGATAGCCCGGGCAGTCGCAATGCGCTGCGCCTGTCCCCCGGAGAGTCGCAGTCCCCGTTCGCCGATCTGCGTCGCGTAGCCCTGCGGCATGGCCGAGATGAAGTCATGCGCGTTGGCAATGGTGGCCGCTTCGACCACCCGCGCGTCGGAGATTTCGTCGCGGCCAAACTTGATGTTGTCGGCCACCGTGCCCGCGAACAGCACCGGGTCCTGGAACACGACTCCCATCTGGCGGCGCACTTCCCCGGCGACGGTTGCGTCGACGTCGCGTCCATCCACGGCGATGCGTCCGCTACGCGGCTGCAGAAAGCGCAGGAGCAGGTTCACGATGGTGGTCTTACCGGAGCCGCTGGGACCGACCAGGGCCGTGGTCCGGCCGGCGGGGGCCGTGAAGCTCACGTCGTGGAGCACCGTCGCACCGGTCTCATAGGCGGCGCTGACGCTCTCGAATGCAATTTCGCCACGGATGACGGGCAGGCGCCGCGCCGCGTCAGGTCTCAGCGGCTCGGCCGGCGTGTCGAGGAACGCATACAGTCGCCGCGCGGCGCCCAGCGCATGTTGAGTCTCGCCGTAGGCGCCCATCAGCGCGTATGCCGGTCCCAAGAAGAACGCCATGTACTGCGCCAGCGCGAACACCACGCCAAACTTGATTTCACCGCCGAGGATGGCGCCGGCAAGAGCCGCGAAGATCGCCACCCAAATCAACTCGTGGACGATCGTGAAGAAGTGGCGCGCGTGCCGGAGCGCCGCCACTCGCAGGCGGGCGCTGAACAGCCCGTGCAGGTCGCCTGCCAGGCGATGCGCGGCCCAGCCTTGCCGGTTGAAGGCCTTGATTTCACGCGCTCCGGCGACCAGCTCCGTGGCAAGCCCAGCAAGCGCGGCGAGGGCCGACTGCTCTCGCTCTCCGGCCCGGCGTTGGGGGCGGCCGAGCAGCGCCGGCAGAACCATCTGGATCGGAATGACGCCAAGTGCCACGAGAACGAAACGCCAGTCGATGACCGCGATTACCAGCAGCATCACCGTCAGCTCGATCACGGCGGCCACGGCCTGGCCGAACGCCACCCGATAGACGCCCGTCACCGCGACCGAATCGGTGGTGAAATGGGCCACAACCTCGCCGGTCCGTTGGCGCCGGAAGTAGGACAGGGGAAGCCGCAGCGTGTGGTTCATGAGCTGCGTGCGAAGGTCGTTGATCGCCTGCTCGGCGGCGGTGGTGAACAGGTAGTTGGACGCCAGGAGGAATGCGTTCATGACCACGGCCGCCGCAATGACGCCCACCGCCACGGGTCCGAGGAGGTCCAGGTTGCCGGCCCCCACGACATCGTCGATGAGGATCTTGGTCATCCAGGGGAGGACCAGGATGGCGGCCGTCAACACCACGCTCGCGGCAATCGCCGCCGCCTGCCAGCGCCAGTGCGGTCGCAGGTACGCCGCCAGACGGCGCAGGAGCCAGGCGGTGCTGGGCGCCGGCGCTGCCTCGATCATCGAGCCTCCCTCAGCCGAGAGTGCCACGGCCCAGGCAGCGCCGCATGCGCTGAACGCTCGACTACGTTTGCAGACCGTTCAGGGCAACTGGGAACGCGTCGGCGTTGCGGAGAGTGGCGGCCCGACCTTGCACCTCAGGCGTTAGCCGGCGATTGGACGCGAAGGGCACCGTCACCTCGTGCAGGCCGCCGTGGGAGCGGAGGCGGGAAGCACTCAGAACCGAGAGATCGTGTGCGCCTGGCGCTCGGCCCAGGACCGAGCCGCGATCGCTGAGCACGACGATGTCGCCGATGCGGTCGGTGGGAAGCTCGTAGGTCTCGGCGGCCTCATGGCGAGGCAGCGCGTCGTCGATGCGCGGGTCCTCGCGCAGGCGCTCAAGCGCCGCGTCCACCTGGTCGGGCTGGAGGTAGGCGGTGGCAAACGACCCCAGGCCGGCGTGGTGCGTCACGTGTGGATCGGTTACGGGCAGCACGACTCGAAACGGCCCGGGGATTGCCGCCTCCAACATCGTTTCCAGGTAGACGATGTTGGGCGAGCCGTCGGGATGGCACTTGTCGTTCATGCCGTGGTCGGCGGTGAGCAGGATCATGGCGCCCAATGCGTCGAGCTCGGCCAGACGGCCATCGAGCGCGGTATAGAAGGCGTCGGCTTCCGGCGAGCCGGGCGCGTATGTGTGCTGCACAAAGTCCGTGAGCGATAGGTAGAGCAGGTCCGCCAGGCGCTCGCGCGCGAGATGGACGCCGCAAGCCATCACGAAGTCGCTCATGCGTCCCGAGTAGATTCCGGGATTGGCCTGGCCCATGCGCTCGGTGACTCTCGCGATGCCGTGCTCGTCGTCCGTGGTCTCATGGGCCAACTCGCCGGAGAAGCAGACGCCCCGCCAGCCGGTGGCCAGCATGGTGCGCAGCTTGTCCTTGGCTGTGATGGCCGCCACGCGACGGCCTTCAGCGCTGTAGCAGGTGAACAGCGACTCGCAACGGAGGAAGCGCGGATGGTCCATCATCACTTCCACCTCGCGCCTGGCGTCGTAGAAGTAGTTTCCCGAGATGCCGTGCGCCGCCGGCGGCTGGCCGGTGACGATGGTCATGTTGTTGGGGTTGGTGAACGACGGAATCGCCGCCGGGACGAGGTGATAGGCGCCCTCGCGTTGAAAGCGTGCGAGCGTGGGCATGCACCCGTGGTCGATGGCCGCGTCCACATAGGCCGGGTCGGCGCCGTCGGCGCAGATCACCACCACGGGCGCTGGAGTCGCAGGCACGATTAGCCTCGAATCGAGTGCTCAGGTCTGAGGCCAGTCTAATGGCGCCACCAATTCCGGCCGCCCGTTGCCTTTGGGAGTCAAGGCAGGGCGCTTCGCGAAGCGCCCCTACGCCGGATCAGCCCACTGTTTTCTTGCGGGTGTTGCCGGAGCCAAGTCAGGCTGGCCGACCTAGCGCTATCCTCGCGGCGCCCGCGGTGTGATTGGTCGAGAACGAGAGTTGCGATGCAGCCCGTGCCCGAGGTCCACGCCATGGCGCTGCACCTCAAGCGCCTGGAATTGACCGGGTACACGCTTATTCCGCGCGCCCTTTCCGCCCCGCAGGTCACACGAGTTCGGGAACGCCTCGACGGGCTCTTCCACGATCACGCCAACGTGCCGACGGCCGTGGAGGACTATCGCCGGACATCGCTTCCGGGATCGGGATCGATCGATATCAACCGGCTGTTCGAGCTGGACCCGGTGTTCGAGGACCTGATGGACCTGCCCACCGTGCTGCCGCTCGTCCAAGCCGCGCTGGGGCATGACGCCACGCTGTGCTGCGATGCCACGGGCAATTTCCGGGCGCCGCGCTCGCGGGCGGCAACGCTTTGGCATCGCGACGGCGGCCCGTACCTCCGCCTGACCTATTTCCTGGACGACATCACCGAACACAACGGCGCGACGGCCTTCCTGCCCGGAAGCCACCAAAGCCCGGAGCCGCCGCCGCCGTGGGCCAACCACGACGGTCAGCCTCGCGTGCTTCCAGGAATGGTGCATGCAACCGGCCCGGCGGGCGCCTGTCTGCTGAACAACACCAACCTCTGGCACACCAACACGCCGAACGAATCGGACCGGCCGCGCCGGGTGATCTGGCTGCTGTACAAGCCGTCGCAGGTCGACTTCGCGGGGCACGACGAGATGAAATCCACCGCGGCCTACTACGCAAGGCAAACGGACCCGGGGCGACGGGCCCTGATGGGTCTCACGGACTAGCCCAGGGCGGCGGTCCGGGCAGTCTGCGGCCGGACGTGATGCGCTCGGAGTGACCGAGCGGCTCGAGCAGACCCGCTAGGTTGCCAGCACGAAGGTGTTGCTGAGGACGCCGTTGCCTTCGACTTCGACCTCGACGACGTCGCCGTCGTTGAGCGGCGTGCTCTCGCCGGAGGTGCCGGTGAAGAAGACGTCGCCCGGCTCGATGGTCATGTAGCGCGAGACGTAGCTGACCAGCTCGTCGACGCCGTAGAACATCTTGGTCGTGCGAGTGTCCTCGACGACCTCGCCGTTCACGCGCGTGATGAGTTGGAGGTCGCGGTAGTCGAGGCCGGGGGTGACCCAGGGTCCGAATGGCGAAAAAGTATCGCTGCCCTTGCCGCGGAACCAATCGCTGTCGGCGCCGACCCACTCATAGGCGCTGACGTCGTTGGCGCAGCACACGCCGAGGATGTAGTCGGACACCTCGTCCTCGGCGATGTGACGGCCGCGCTTGCTGATGACGACGGCCATCTCGCCCTCATAGGACACCGGCGTCTCGCGCGGCATGACGACGTTGGCGCCTGAGTCCGTGACGGACGAGCTGGGCGCCAGGAAGGGCTTGGGGCGGGGCGGCTTGGGGGCGCCGGCCATGTGGCTTTCGTAGTTGCCGGCGGCGTTGATGACTTTTGACGGCATGGTTGGAGATTTGAGTGTGACCGCGTCGAGCGCCACCACCGCGCCGGTGCGCTGACGATCGCCGAAGAAATCGCCCTCGATCTCGGAAATCGAGCCGTCTTCCAAGATGCCGTGTCGAATGCTGCCGTCGAGTTCGTAGCGCACCAAGTGCATGTCGCCAGGTTCCTTTGTCGCGCCGCACCGTCAGCCGGCGCGGGATGCCGTGCGGCGATTATCCATGATGGCGGTGGTTGGGGCGGCGACTCGATTAAGCGACAACCCGGGGCGGTTTCAGAATTGGTGCGGGCTGGATTCCGGCGAACGCCGGAATGACGGAGGATTTGAGACGCCGAAGAGCCGGCGGTCGAATGACCGCCGGCTCTTCGCTTGCCGCTCGTACCGCTGCTTACGCAGCAGTCTTGCGGTGAGCGTCTACCGCTCTTCCCAGTACGGGTCGATCCACACCAGGTTGATCGGCGACCGCACGGGAATGGCGTAGTTCTGCATCCAGAACGCGCCCTGCACCCGGCGGTGGTAGAGGTTCAGCAGCGACCCGCGCGAGAACTGGCCGTAGACCATCTCACCGCGCGCGTGCAGCCGCGTCGCCATCTCCAGCCACACCTCGCGCCGCTCCTCGGCGTTGGCCGCGCCGAGGACGGCGGCGTAGGCCTCGTCGATCCACGGCCGG
>DAOUKN010000292.1:0-2792 GCA_034421255.1 Chloroflexota bacterium
GCGGGAGGAAGCGCAGCGGCTGAGCGGCGAGCAGGGTGGCTTGGTCCGGGACGTGAGGGATATGGAGGCGTTGCCCGGCCCGGCGCACGTGCAGGGCGCGATCGAGGAGGCGCAGGCGGAGCTGCAAGACGTTCACCGCGCGCACGACCGGCTGGCGCTGCTGGCCTCGGCGATTGCCGCCGCCGAGCGGGCCTATCGGGACGCGCACCAATCGCCCCTGCTCAAGGCGGCGAGCGGCTACCTGGCCAGCATCACGGGCGGGCGCTACGACCGCCTGATCGCCGACGACTCCACGGGCGATCGCCCGCGCCTGCACGTGCGGCGTCGCGGCAAGGACTTTCCCGTCGTCGTGGGCCATCCCCTCAGCCGGGGCACGCTGCAGCAGATCTATCTGGCGCTGCGCCTGGCGATGGTGGACCAGGTGGAGGGCGAGGACGCCGAGCGGCTGCCGCTGTTCATGGACGAGATGTTCGTGAACTGGGACCCGTCGCGCACCGGCCGCGGCATGGCCGTGCTGCGCGAGATCGGCCAAAAGCGGCAGGTGTTCCTCTTCACCGCCGACCCCGCGTGGGCCGAGCGAACCAGCGCGCAGGCGGACGCGGTCGTGGTCGCCACGCCTGGCCTCGCCGGCTGACGACGACTGGATCGCCGTGGCCGCGTTGACGCGGCGCATGCCGTCCGCTCGCGTGCGGACAGACTAGTAGGGCGGCTCGCGTCTCACCAGAGGCGGCGGATGCCGTACCAGTCGAAGGTGGATTCGTTGGAGATGAGCACGAGGTCTCGTGAGATCGCCTGGGCAATGAGCAAACGGTCGAAGGGGTCGCGGTGGGGGCCCGAAAGCGCGCCAGCGCGGGCGGCTTCCGCGACGGTGATCGGCAGTTCTTCAAAGCCCTGATCGGCGATGGCGCCGGGAACGTCGGCGGCGATTGGGTCGGCACCCGGGAGCTTGCCTAGCCGGTGCTTGGTGGTGATTTCCCAGGCCGAGGCGGCGCTGACCAATACCTCGTTGTTGTTTTCATCGTTCACTGCGTGTCTCGCGGGCGACGACAACCGGCTGCTGCCCTCGTACCACCAGAGGAACGCATGGGTGTCGAGCAGCAGCCGCACGATTCAGCCGCCTTCCCACAGACGCAACTCCTCCTCGGGAAGCGGGTCGAAGAAACTGTCGTCGACCGTGATCTTTCCCTTCAAGGCGCCAAACTGCCGCTTGCCGCGCTTCTTGCAGCGCACGAGCCGGGCGACCGGCGTGCCGTTGCGGGCGATGATGACTTCCTCACCCGCCTCGACCTGCGCCAGCAGGCGCGACAGGTGAGTCTTCGCTTCGTGGACATTCACCGTTGCCATTGCCGCCCCCTCGAGCGCCTCAGCCGTGTATTGGCTAAGGATATGACTAATGCAGGTGCCTTTCAATTGGCGTCTAATGGGTCACTTTGCCCGCAGGTGCGGCATTGAAAGCCGTCGGCCAGGAAGAGTCGCACGGCGACATCGATTGCGTCGCAGGTGAGGTGGGGCATGGATTCCCGCTCCCCGCCTTCGCGGGGACGGGCTCCGCGGGAATGACGGACTCAAATGGTCCGCAACCGCCGCTTTGACGCGGTGGGTGCGGTTGGGTAGCGTGCGGGCGGGCCGGTTGGGCGACCGGCGGGGTAGGGAACGGCTTTTGCCGAACAGTTCTGTCCTTGCCTGACACCGTGGCGCCGCCGCGGCATCGGCAGGGCGGGGAGCATGCCGATGGCCAGCGTCACGCTTGATAACGTCACGAAACGGTTTGGCGACGTTGTCGCCGTCGACGACGTGTCCATCGAGGTCCAGGACCGGGAGTTCCTCGTGCTGGTGGGGCCGTCGGGCTGCGGCAAGTCCACCACGCTGCGGATGGTCGCGGGGCTCGAGGAGCTGACCGGCGGCAACATCTACATCGGCGACCGCCTGGTGAACGACGTGCCGCCCAAGGATCGGGACATCGCCATGGTGTTCCAGAGCTACGCGCTGTATCCCCACATGAGCGTCTACGACAACCTGGCGTTTGGGTTGAAGCTGCGCAAGACGCCCAAGGCCGAGATTCAGCGGCGCGTGGCCGAGGCCGCCGACATGCTGAACATCAGCGAGTTGATGGAGCGCAAGCCGCGGGCGCTTTCCGGCGGCCAGCGGCAGCGCGTGGCGGTTGGACGGGCCATCGTGCGCGATCCCGCCGTGTTCCTGATGGACGAGCCGCTGTCGAACCTCGACGCCAAGCTGCGCGTGCAGACGCGGGCCGAGCTGATTCGCCTGCACGAGCGTTTGCAGGCCACCGTGATCTACGTGACGCACGACCAGATGGAAGCCATGACCATGGGCACGCGCATCGCGGTGCTGCGGGACGGCGTCTTGCAGCAGCTTGGTCCGCCGCAGGAGGTCTATGCGGCGCCGAGCAACGTGTTCGTGGGCGGCTTTATCGGCAGCCCGGCGATGAACTTCTTCGACGCGCGCATCTCGGGCGAGGACGGGCTGTGGGTGGAGACGGAAACCCTGCGGATTCCCGTGCCGAACGACCGGCGCGATGCCGTCGCGCCCCATGCCGGCAAGGACGTGATTTTCGGCATTCGACCCGAGAACATCGCCGACCCGCAGTTTGCGGCCGGCGGCGTGAAGCACGAGGCGACCATTACGGCGACGGTGGACGTGATGGAACCGCTGGGCAGCGAGGTCATCCTGTACATGCTCGCCGGCTCGGACTCCTTCGTGGCCCGCGTCGACCCGCGGACCACGGCGCAGGCCAATCAGCCCTTCGAGTTGGCGTTCGAGATGGACCGCAT
>DAOUKN010000293.1:0-20943 GCA_034421255.1 Chloroflexota bacterium
AGCCGCATGCCGAAGTCCTGGATGGCGGCCCCGGCCAGCGCATTGTTGCCACCGTGGCCATTCACCAGCAGAAACCGGCGAAGTCCGTGGTGGACCAGGCTGTTGATCACGTCCTCCAGCAGGTCCAGGAAGGTCTCCGGGCGCAGCGTCATGCTCCCTGGAAAGTTCATGTGGTGATCGGAAATGCCCCACGGAATCGCCGGCGCCGCCAGCAAGCGGGGTCGCAGCCGTTCCGCGGCTAGCTCACAGAACGCCTGCGCGATCAAGTGGTCCTGCCCCAGCCCCAGGTTCGGGCCGTGCTGCTCGGTGGAACCGATGGGGATGAGCACCAGCTCGATGTCGTCCAGCACCGATGCAAGCTCGGTCCACGACTGCTGGGCAAGGACCATGGGCGGCTGCGAGGCGTCGGTCATGCGCCGCCCGTCCCATCGCGCCACCGCAGCAGCCGCCCCTGGGCGACCAGATCTTCGGGCGCTTCCAGCAGTTGCCGGATCAACTCGTCGGTCCGCTGCTCGATCGCCTCGATCATCTGCCGGCCGTCCTCCGCGGTTGCCAAGCGGGCGTCGCCGACCGCGCCGTTGGCGGTGAAGTCGGAGAAATCGGTATTCATGCGAATGCCGCGACGCCAGAAGCGATTGCGCGGCGAGCGCAGGCCGCCGCGCAGGGCGGCGGCTTCCAGCGCGCCGGTCTTCACCCGGTCGGGCCGCACGGCCATCAGCTCCGCCGTCTCCAGCTCGTCGGCATGGCCCCCGGTGTTTGATTGCATGATGCGCTTGGCGAGCGCGTCGTCTTCCAGGTCATAGAGCGAAATCCCCGCCATGAAGCGCACCGGCAGACGCGCGGGCAGAGTTTGCAGCGCCAGGATGAGGGCGGACTCGTTGCCCGTGTGCCAGTTGGTGAAGAGGAACGAGTCGAACCCGTGATGCAGCAACGACGCTACGTTGTCCTCGATCACGTGCAGATAGGTTTGCGGACGCAACGTGACCGTGCCGGGAAAGCCCATGTGATAGGCCGACATGCCATAGGGAATCGTCGGCGCGACGAGAATCCGCGGGTGAAAGCGCTCCGCCAGGCGCAGCGTCAGGTCCTCGGCGATGACGAGGTCGGTGTCGAGCGAGGTATTCGGTCCGTGCTGCTCGATGGACCCCAGGGGGATTGCGACCAGCCGCACGCCGTTGCGCGCCGCCTTGACCTCGGGCCAGGTCATGTGGGTCAGTCGCAGGGGACGTGGAAGGTCAGCCATGCAGGGAGGGTGGCGGCGAGCGACGGCTATCATAACCTTGGCCCGACAGGTGAGCCGTGGGTCACGTCGCTCAGGCTCAGGCGCTTCTTGGTCCCTCAGATCGTTCCCGTCCTTGTCTCGTAGCTGGAACCGCGTTCCATCCACCTTTTCCACGACGGGTCGAGGGTCCGGTCCCCTCTCCCGTAGCGGGAGTACGATCAGGTTCCCCCTCCCTCGATGGGAGAGGGTTAGGGTGAGGGTGAATGCGAGCAAAGCCGGAGCGGGTCGGACGCCCGAGCAAGCAACATGACCCGCGACCGACAGGCAGGCCGCGACGTTGATTCTGGCTGTCGACATTGGCAATACCGACGTAACGTGCGGCGTCATCGACGACGGTGCGGTCCGAGCGCGCTGGGCCCTGCACAGCGACCTCAATCGCACCGAGAACGAGTTCGCCGACCTGCTGCGAGCGATGCTGGCCTACGTCGATGCCGGCCCGATCGTCCACGCCGTCGTTGGCTCCGTGGTTCCGGCGCTCACCCCGCGCATCGGCGAGGCCCTGGCCGCGGTCACCGCGACGCCGCCCCTCGTCGTGCGCGCCGAGGCGGTGCCGGGAATCCGGCTGCGGGTTGATGAACCGGCGCAGGTGGGCGTCGACCGTGTGGCCAACGCCGTCGCCGCGCGCGCGGAGGTCGGAGCGCCGGTGATCGTCGCCGACCTCGGCAGCGTCACCACCTTCGACGTCGTCGACGCCCAGGGCGACCTGCGCGGCGTCGTCATCGCGCCCGGCATCCGAGCGCTCGGCGAGGCGCTCACGGCTTCCGGGGCACAATTGCCGAAGATTGACATCGGACGACCCGAGGAGCTCGTGGGTCGCAATACGGTCGATGCCATGCGCGCCGGCGTCTATTGGGGCTACGTGGAGCTCGCGCGCGGCGTGATCAGCCGGCTGAAGGCCGAGCCCGGCGGACCCTGGAAGGTCGTCGCCACCGGCGGTCTGGCGGCCAGGCTTGCCGCGGACGTGGGGGGATTCGAGCGGGTGGACGCCGACCTCACCCTGAAGGGTCTGGCCCGGATTCACCAAGCGATGACGGGCGAATGAGCCGGCTGGCGGGCGCGCGGGTCGTCCTCGGCGTCACCGGCAGCATCGCCGCCTACAAGGCGGCGGAGCTGGCCAGCGCGCTCACGCAGGCCGGTGCGCAGGTGGACGTGGCGCTCTCGCGCGGCGCCGAGCAATTCGTCGCCCCGATGACCTTCGAGGCGCTCACCCAGCGCCTGGTCGTCACGGCGGACACGCCCATGACGCCAGAGCATCGCATCGCCCACGTTGAGTTGGGCCGCGCAGCCGATGTCGTCGTCATCGCGCCGGCCACCGCGACCACCATCGCGCGCCTGGCGCTCGGCTTGGCCGAGGACGCCGTCACGGAGATCGCGCTGGTCAGCGCGGCGCCCGTGGTGCTCGCACCCGCGATGGAGCCCGGCATGCTGGCGCATCCGGCCACGCAAGCCAACCTCGACGCCCTGCGCGGCCGCGGGGTGCACGTCGTCCCGCCGGGCGAAGGACGGCTCGCCTCGGGAGCGACAGGGCCGGGCCGTTTGCCGCCCACGGAGACCCTGGTCGATGCCGTGCGGCTCGTCCTTGGGCGTTCGGGGCCGCTGGCGGGCCGCTCGATCGTGATTTCCGCCGGGGGGACGCGCGAGTTCTTGGACCCCGTGCGTTACATCGGGAACCGCGCCACGGGCCGGCAAGGCGTCGCGCTGGCGCGCGCCGCGGTCGAGCGCGGGGCGGACGTGCGGCTCGTGATCGGCGCGGCCACCGTGGACCCGCCCTACGGCGTCGCGACCCGGCAGGTGGAGTCGGCCGACGCCATGCTGGAAGCCCTGGAAGCCGCGACCCAGGACTGCGACGCCCTCATCATGAACGCGGCGGTGGGGGACTTCCGTCCGGCCAATCAAGCGGCGGGCAAGATCAAGCGCCGCGCCGGCGTGCCCTCCGTGGCGTTGGTGGAGAACCCGAGTCTCCTGGACGCGCTCAGAGGAGATTTCGTACGCGTCGCCTTCGCCGCGGAGACCGACGACCACGAATCCAACGCTCAGACCAAGCTCCGCGAGCTCGAGCTCGACGCGGTGGTGGTGAACGACGTGGCGTCCGCGGATCGAGGCTTCGCCGCCTCCACCAACGAGGTCACCATGCTCACGCGGGACGGTGGGCGCCGCGAGGTCTCGCTGCGGAGCAAGTCGGCGGTGGCCGACGCCGTCCTCGATCTGGTGCAAGAGCTGCTCGACGCGAGTTAGCCGCCGGGACGACCCGCGCCCGGACCGCCCGCCCCGCGAGTTTGCCGGCACGGGTCCGAAATATCCCCGTGATAGCCTGCGGCATGAGCGAGCGTCGCGCTGCCCGGGCCGAAACGGAACTCAACCAACCCCGACTCATCGGCGGCGACGACGTCAATCAGCCCGGCAGCGGCCCCCGGCGCGCGTCGTCCTCGCCGCTCCCATCCGCAGCGGCCCCCGGTCCTTCCAGCGCCATGTGGATGCTGGTGGCTCTGGTCATGGGCGCGGCGATCGGCGCCGTGACCGGCACCGTGGCGGCGCTCGTCATCTTCGGCTAGGAAAGCTGCGAATCAGCTTCTAGGCCGCGCCTCAATCCGTTCGCCCTGAGCTTGTCGAAGGGGAATCGAACGGATTGAGGCGCATGCACGCTAGTGCCAGCATCTGATTTCGCGGCTTCCGAGCGCCGCACGGCGCGTCCGGCTAGGACTCGAACTCCGTCGCTTCGCCGGCCAGGCCGGACAATTCACCCCACGTCACGGGCACCTGCACCCCCACCGACTCGCCGCGGTTGCTGACGTCGGGCACCGGCGCCAGCACGTAGCCGTGGGCAATGCCGAAATCCAGGATGCGCCGCGTAAGCACCACGTCCTGTGCGCAGTAGTCGATCACCCGCTGGCGATCTTCCGGGCGCCCGGTCCGCCACAGTCGAACCGCCTCCGTGCCGTCCTCCAGCGTCTTCTCCTGACCAAACATCGTCCGCGCGATGTTTTGCAGACTCAGCCCGCGGCGGCGGCCGGTCACGCTCTGGATGGCCGCCAAGAGATCCAGACTGCGCTCCCGCAGCGTCTCGACGGGGCCGTACGCCGTCATCACTTCGCAATCGAACCGCAGCGAGTTGAATCCGACCACGTGGGGAAATCCTTCCAGGTACTCGATGAGCGCGCCGGCGTCGGGTTCCTCCCAGGACCGCTGCGCGCCCTGGTCGTCGATGGTCACCGCTACGGCCAGGCCGAAATCCCTGATGCGGCTCCAACCGCCCCGGACCTCGTAGCTCAGCCGCAGCGTCTCGACATCCCACACCACGTAGCGCCGGTCGTTCGCGGGTCTGTCGGGCGTGGCAGGCATCCGCGCATTATGCGGGACAGCGCGGCGGCACTCCCGTCAGCCCGACTCCGCCCTAGTCATTTCGAGCGCAGCGAGGAATCTAAGGAGCAGGAATCGAGCGAGCCAGCGGCAAATCCCTCACCGCGCGCCCACGGAAAGCAAGCCCGCTCCGCCCAAGAGGCTCCCCCGAAGCTGTGGCCAAAACTCTTGCCCAGCCCCGAACCGCCTGATACGTTGGAACCGAACCTGTCTGGTGGCGGCTTGTCCGCGCGTGGCAGGAGCCGAAGAGCCAACGGCGTTGACGGGGAAGAGTAGGTCCCCCTCCAACCCTGAGCGAGCTGGGAACGGTGCAAGCCAGCGGGTTGCGAGGACCGAAGGTCGCCCCTGAGCCGGTCGGTCGATCCACGGGGAGGCCGGCCCGGTCGCCCACCGTTAGCGGGGCGCCGAGTGGTCCGGCGTTTGCCGGGCAATCGGGGTGGTACCGCGGGTTGAGCCCGTCCCCTGGGGACGGGCTTTTGTACGTGCTGAGGACAGGATGAACGATTACGTGACGGCAAGTCCGAGCAACGATGGCCGAGCCGCTCGCGCCGGCGAGCCGCTTGGTTGGGCGCTGCCTGTCGCGGTAGGCGGCGCGAACCGGCGGTAGCGCGCCGGTTCGCGGCTCCCCCTCGATCCCGCAACTCTTCAACGCTGATAGGAGCACCCCCCAATGACCGCCTCTGAATCCAACGGCTCGACCAACGGCGCCGTGCCCGCCCGCTCGGGCGGCCAGGTGATCTGCGAAGCGCTATTGGCCGAGGACATCGACGTGATCTTCGGCATGCCCGGCGGCGCCTCGCTGCCGTTCTACGACTCGCTCTACCACTACCAGGACCGCATCCGGCACGTGCTGGCGCGCCACGAGCAGGGCGCCGGTTTCGCGGCCAACGGCTATGCCCGGGCCACCGGCAAGGTCGGCGTGGCCACGAGCACCTCGGGGCCGGGGGCCACGAACCTCGTCACCAGCATGGCCAACGACCACATGGACTCCGTGCCCGTGGTCTACATCACGGGCCAGGTAGCGCGTCCAGCCATCGGCTCCGACGCCTTTCAGGAAACCGACATCACGGGCATCAGCATTCCCATCACCAAGCACAACTACCTGGTGATGCATGCCGACGAGCTGCCCCGCGTCATGGCCGAGGCCTTCTACCTGGCCAAGTCCGGCCGGCCCGGTCCCGTGGTGGTGGACGTGCCCAAGGACGTGTTCCTGGAGGAAACCACCGTTCCGGCGCCGGATCGGGTGAACCTCCGCGGCTACCGTCCCGTCCGCGCCGGCAACCTCAAGATGGTGCGCCGCGCGGCGGAGGTCATCAACGCTTCCGAGCGGCCCATGATCATGGCCGGCCACGGCGTGGACATCTCCGGCGCCGCGCCCGAGCTCTTCGAGCTGGCGACGGGCGGCAACATCCCGGTGGTGACCACGCTGCACGGCGTGGGCGGGTTCCCCGAGACCCACCCGCTGTCCTTCGGCATGCTCGGCATGCACGGGCTGGCCTATGCCAACTTCGCCATGGGTGAGACCGACTGCATCATCGGCCTGGGCGTGCGCTTCGACGACCGCGCCGTGGGCAAGGTCGACGAGTTCGGCCCCAACGCCAAGGTCGTGCACATCGACGTCGACCCGGCGGAAATCGGCAAGGTGCTGGACACCGAGGTGCCCATCGTGGGCGATCTCAAGCTCACTCTCCAGGCCTTGAACCCGCTGATCGAGCATCGCGAGCGGCGGCCGTGGATCGGTCAGCTCAATGAATGGCGCGAGAACCACCCGTCGCTCGACATCCCCGAAAGCCCGGACACGGTGCTGCCGCAGGAAGTCGTGCGGTCGATCTACGACGCCTCGGGCGGCGACGCGCACGTCATCGCCGACGTCGGCCAGAACCAGATGTGGGCCTCGCAGCACTTCTGGTATGAGAAGCCGCGCCGCTTCTTCAGCGCCGGCGGCCTCGGCCCGATGGGCTACGCCCTGCCGGCAGCCATGGGCGTGCAGATGGGCGCGCCGGGCGAGCCCGTCTGGTGCGTGACCGGCGACGGCGGGCTGCTCATCAACATCCAGGAGTTCAACACGCTGGCCGCGGAGAAGATTCCGGTCAAGGTCGCCATTCTCAACAACGCGCACCTGGGCATGATTCGGCAGTGGCAGCAGTTCTTCTACGAAGGCCGCTACATGGGCGCGTTCCTCGACAATCCCGACTTCGCCAAGGTGGCCGAGGCATTCGGCCTCCGCGGCGTCTCGGTGAGCTCGCGCGACGAGTTGCACTCGGCCATCGCCGACGCCCACGCCTACGACGGACCGGTGGTGCTCGACGTGCACGTCGACCGGGTCGAGAACGTGTATCCCATGATCGTGCCCGGCACGGGCGTGCGCAGCGTGATCGAGGACCCGCGATGAACGGGACCAGCCGCAGCCACACGCTCGTGGCCATGGTGGCCGACCATCCGGGTGTGCTCACGCGCGTGGCCAGCATGTTCCGCCGGCGCGGGTTCAACATCGCCAGCCTCGCCGTCGGGAATTGCGAGGAGCCGGGCTATTCCCGCATGACCATCGAGGTCCAGGGCACGGACGACGAGGTCAAGCAGTTCGAGAAGCAGCTCTACAAGCTGGTGGAGGTCATCACGGTCCGCGATCTCACCGATGTCTCCGCCGTGCAGACGGAAACCGCGCTGGTTCGCGTGCGCGTGTCCGCGGCGGACCGCCCGGTCCTGGCCGACATCGCCGGGATCTTTCGGGGCGAGATCGTGGACGTGGGCCGCGACACCATGATTGTCCAGATCACCGGAGTTTCCGAGACAATCGATAGATTCCTGGACGTGATCGCCGAGTACGGCATCGACGAGTTGACGCGCACTGGCGTCGTCGCCATGGCGCGCGAGTCCAAAGCCTCGCGGAATGGGAGCGCACGTGGATAGCAAAGTTCTCTACGAGTCCGACATCGCCTCCGACGAGCTGGAGGGCAAGAAGGTCGCCGTGCTCGGCTACGGGAGCCAGGGGCACGCGCATGCGCTGAACCTGCGCGATTCCGGCGTCGACGTCGTGGTGGGCCTGCGGCCCGGCAGCTCCTCGCGCGAGCGCGCCGAGGACGCCGACTTGGTCGTGCTCGACACCGACGAGGCCGTCGCCGTCTCCGACGCCACCATGATCGCGCTGCCCGACCAGACCCAGGCCGAGGCGTTCGACACGCAGATCCGGCCCAACCTCAAGGCCGGTCAGGCGCTCATGTTCGCCCACGGCTTCAACATTCACTACGGCCAGATCATCCCGCCGCCGGAGATCGACGTGGTCATGGTGGCGCCCAAGGGCCCCGGTCACATCGTGCGCGACATGTTCGAGCAGGAAGTCGGCGTGCCCGCCTTGATCGCCGTGGCGCAGGACGCGAGCGGCCGCGCGCGCGACGTGGCGTTGTCCTACGCCAAGGCGCTGGGCGCGGCCAAGGCCGGCCTCATCGAGACCACCTTCAAGGACGAGACGGAAACCGACCTCTTCGGCGAGCAGAGCGTGCTGTGCGGCGGCACCACGGCGCTCATCAAGGCGGCCTTCGACACCCTGGTCGAGGCCGGCTATGACCCCCGGCTGGCCTACTTCGAGTGTCTGCACGAGTTGAAGCTGATCGTGGACCTCATCTACCAGGGCGGCCTCACCTACATGCGGCACTCGGTCAGCGACACCGCCGAGTACGGCGACCTGGTGTCCGGCCCCCGCGTGATCAACGAGGATTCGCGGCGGATCATGCGCCAGCTATTGACCGAAATCCAGGACGGCACCTTCGCGCGCAACTGGATTCTGGAGAACCAGGCGGGCCGGCCCGCGTACAACGCCTTGCGCAACGCCGACCTGAATCACGAGCTCGAACGTGTCGGGAGCGAATTACGCAGTATGATGGACTGGCTGCCCAAGACTCGCGAGTGAGACTTCGCATCGACATGGTGACCCTCGTCACCTCCATTCAGGTCCTAGGACTTGCGCTTCCGAGCCCCTCTCCGCTGCGAGAGGGGAGCTAGGGAGCGTAGACGCGGTCGTCCCGCGACCGCCCACCACACTGACCGAGGGTTTGACCGATGCGACACATCCGAATATTTGACACGACGCTGCGCGACGGCGAGCAAGCTGCCGGCGGCGCGCTGACCATCGACGAAAAGCTGGAGATTGGTCGGCAGCTCGCGCGACTGAACGTCGACGTCATCGAGGCCGGCTTTCCCCACACCTCGCCCGGCGACTTCAGGGCCGTCAATCTGCTGGCGCAGGAGCTGCGCGATGTCGAAATCGCCGCCCTGAGCGGATTCAAGCGCGAGCAGATCGACAGCACCTGGCGTGCGCTAGAGCCGGCCGCCAACCCGCTGCTCCACATCGTGATCTCGACTTCCGACATTCACTTGCAGCACCAGTTGCGCGCCCGGCGCGAGCACGTGCTCGATCTGACGCAGGACGCGGTGGCCTACGCGCGCCAGTTCACCTCGCACATTGAGTTCTCGGCCATGGACGCCACGCGGTCGGACCTGGACTACGTCTGCCGCATCTTCGCCGCGGCTATCGAGGCCGGCGCCACGGTCGTCAACTTCCCTGACACCGTTGGCTACGCGCAGCCGGACGAGTTTGGCCGCATGGTGGCCTACGTCACCGAGAACACGCCGGGGATCGACGACGTGGTGCTCTCGGTGCACTGCCATGACGACCTGGGCCAATCCGTCGCCAACTCGCTGGCGGCGGTGCGGGCGGGCGCGCGTCAGGTCGAGTGCACCATCAACGGCGTCGGCGAGCGCGCCGGCAACTCAGCCCTGGAAGAGATCGCCATGGCGCTGCGCACGCGGCGAGAGTATTTCCAGGCGGACACCCGCCTAAATACGAAAGAGCTGGCCCGAACCAGCCGGCTCGTGTCCAACTACATGGGCATGCTGGTGCCGCCCAACAAGGCCATCATCGGCGGCAACGCCTTCGCGCACGCCTCCGGTCTGCACCAGGACGGCATGCTGAAGGAGCGCACGACGTTCGAGATCATGCATCCCGCCGACGTGGGCGTGAGCGACAGCAGCATCGTCCTGGGCAAGACCTCGGGCCGCCACGCGGTGCGCGACCGCCTGAAGTCCATGGGATATGTCCTGGACGAGGACGAGTTCATGGAGGTGTTTCGCGCCTTCAAGGACATCGCCGATCGCAAGAAGCAGGTCACCGACCGCGATCTCGAGGCCATCGCGCAGCAACGGCAGCGCCAGGCCTTCCACCAGGCCTTTGTCTTGCAGCACGTGCAGGTCAGCGCCGGAACCGGCTCCATGCCCACGGCCACCGTGCGCCTGCTGTCGGACGACGGCACCGAGTTTTCGGACGCGGCCATCGGCGACGGACCGGTCCATGCCATCTATCAGGCCATCAACCGCATCGTCGGCGTGCCCAACCGTCTCATTGAGTTCTCGGTCAATGCCGTCACCAGCGGCATCGACGCCATCGGCGAGGTGACGATTCGCATCGAAGCCGACGCCAAGGTCTTCAACGGCCACGGCGCCGACACGGACATCCTGGTCGCAAGCGCGCAAGCCTATATCAACGCACTCAACCGGATGCTGGCCGGCCTGGGCAAGGACTGGTCGGCCAAACCGGAGGCGCAGGCCATCGTGCACGCGCCGCCGAGCGAAGGTTAGGGCGCACGATGGCCAACACCCTGCTCGACACCGTATGGGACATGCACACGGTGCGGCGTCTCCCCAACGGCGAAACGCAGCTCTTCATCGGCCTTCACCTGGTGCACGAGGTCACCAGCCCGCAGGCCTTCCAGATGCTGGCCGAGCGCGGGCTGCGCGTGCGCTATCCCGAGCGGACCTTCGCCACGGTGGATCACATCATCCCCACCGACGCGCAGCAGCGGCCCTATGCCGACGGCATGGCCGAGCAGATGTTCGCCGCCATCGAGGAGAACGTGCGGGTCAACGATCTGCCGTTCTTCGACCGGTCGACCGGACGGCAGGGCATCGTGCACGTCATTGGGCCCGAGCTTGGCCTCACCCAACCGGGCATGACCATCGCCTGCGGCGACAGCCACACCAGCACCCACGGCGCGTTCGGCGCGGTGGCGTTCGGGGTCGGCACGTCGCAGGTGCGCGACGTGCTCGCCACCCAGTGCATGTCGGTGGCCAAGCCCAAGCTGCGCCGAATCGAGGTCAATGGCCGGCTCAGCGCGGGGGTCTTCGCCAAGGACGTGATCCTGCACATCATCGGGAGCCTCGGCGTGCAGGGCGGCGTCGGCTATGCCTATGAGTACGGCGGCACGGTCCTGGACGCCATGTCCATGGACGAGCGCATGACCATCTGCAACATGTCCATCGAGGGCGGCGCGCGCGTGGGCTACGTCAACCCCGACGCCACCACCGAGGCCTACATCGAGGGCCGCGAGTTCGCGCCGGCCGGCGACGAGTTCCAGCGCGCGGCCACCTGGTGGCGCTCGCTCGCCTCGGGGCCCGACGCCAGCTATGACGATGTCGTGACCATGGACGGCGCCGACATTCCTCCCATGGTCACCTGGGGCATCAACCCGGGCCAAGTCACGGGCGTTGACGACGTGGTCCCGTCGCTCGAAGCACTCGACGGTCCCGGCCGCGCCGCGGCCGAGGAGGCCCTGGAGCACATGTCCCTCGAGCCCGGGCGCCCCGTGGCCGGCATCCCCATCGACGTCGCGTTCGTCGGGTCGTGCACCAACGCCCGGCTCAGCGATCTGCACGAGGCCGCGCGCGTGGCCCAGGGCGGGCGGGTCGCCGATGGCGTCAAGGCATTGGTGGTGCCCGGCTCGCAGCGCATTCGCGCCGAAGCCGAGGCCGCCGGCCTGCACCAGATCTTCCAGGAGGCCGGGTTCGAATGGCGCGAAGCCGGCTGCTCCATGTGCCTGGCCATGAACCCGGACAAGCTGCAGGGCCGGCAGATGTGCGCCTCGTCCAGCAACCGCAACTTCAAGGGCCGCCAGGGCAGTCCCACCGGCCGCACGCTGCTCATGAGCCCGGCGATGGTTGCCGCGGCGGCTCTCGCCGGCGAGGTTGCCGACGTGCGGCAGATGGTCGCGTCATGAGCGACGGGGCCGTCATCGACCGCATCGTCGGCCGCGGCGTGCCGGTGCGGGGCAACGACATCGACACCGACCGGATCATCCCCGCGCGCTATCTGCGCGAGATCACCTTCGAGGGGCTCGGCCCGCATGCCTTCGAGGACGACCGCCGCGCTCTCAACGGCGCGCACCCGCTGGACGACCCGCGCTTCTCCGGCGCCAGCGTGATGGTCGTGAACGAGAACTTTGGCTGCGGATCGAGCCGCGAGCATGCCCCGCAAGCCCTCTTGCGCCGCGGCATTCGGGCGATCGTCGGTGAGAGCTTCGCCGAGATCTTCTTTGGCAACTGCGTGACCATTGGCCTGCCCTGCGTCACGATGGATCCCCAGCACGTCGAGTCGCTGCAGGCGCTGCTGGACGAAGCGCCGGACGCCGAGCTCGCCATCGACATCGACGGGCAGCAGGTCGTGACGGACCAGGGCGCCTACCCGGCCGCCGTCCCCGGCAGCGCTCGCGCGAGCTTCTTGACCGGCCGCTGGGATGCCCTCGGCCAGCTTCTCGAAAACGCCGACGAGGTCCAAGCGACGAGCGCCCGCCTGCCGTACCTCACCGGATTCTCGGCCTCCGAATGAGTTCCAACTGGCCCTACAATGCCCTCGGTGGCAGCGCCCGCCGCATTGACCGAGACAGGCACAGGTCCATGACCGCCCGACGCAAGGAATCTCCGCGACCCGTGAAGTTCGCATTCACGGGCGCGGTCGACATTGCCGCGGCAGTCCCCGGGGCGGCTCGCTAGCCGAACCGCCGGCCGGTGGGCCACGGCCCACGCCCGATCGGGTTCTCAAACCTCCACACCTGCCGAGGAACTTCCGCATGCAACTCTCGCTCTACGACACCACGCTGCGCGACGGCGCGCAGACCGAAGGCATTTCGTTTTCGGCTGAAGACAAGCTCCGCATCGCCGAGCGCCTCGATGCCTACGGCGTGCACTACATCGAGGGCGGCTTCCCGGGGTCGAACCCCAAGGACCGCGAGTTCTTCACCCGCGCCGCCGAACGATCCTGGAAGCACGCCCGCATCACCGCGTTCGGCGCGACGCGCTACAAGGGCCTCCGCGCCGACGAAGACGACAACCTGCAAGCGCTGCTGGCCTGCGAGACGCCGACGGTGACCATCGTCGCCAAATTCTCGCGGTTTCAGGCCGAGACGGTGCTCGAAACCACGCCCGACGAGAACCTGGCGATGATTCGCGACTCGGTGGCCTTCCTCAAGGCGGCCGGCCGCGAGGTCATCGTCGACGCCGAGCACTACTTCGACGGCCTCGGCCATGATCGCGCCTACGTGGAGCAGTGCGTGCGCGCCGCTGCCGGCGCCGATTGGCTCGTGCTCTGCGATACCAACGGCGGATCGCTGCCCGCCGGAATCCGGGAGGGAACCCTGGCAGCTGCCGGCTGGACGGATATGCCGCTGGGCATTCACACCCACGACGATCTGGACGTGGCCGAGGCCAACGCCCTTGCCGGTGTCGAGGCGGGCGCGCGCCAGGTCCAGGGCACGGCCAACGGTCTCGGCGAGCGCTGCGGCAACGCGAACCTGCTCACGCTGATCCCGACGCTCCAACTCAAGCTCGGCCACGACTGCGTCGCGCCCGCGCAGCTGCAACAGACCGCCGCGCTGGCGCGCTATATCGCCGAGATCGCCAACGTGTCGCTCGATCCGCAGACGCCGTTCGCCGGCCACAGCGCCTTTGCCCACAAGGCGGGCTATCACGGCAGCGGCATGCGCAAGCACGGCGACGCCTATCAGCACATCGACCCGCTGCTGGTCGGCAACGACTCCCGCATCCTCATTTCCGAGCTGGCCGGGCGCAGCTCGGTCGTGGCCCGCGCCGACGCGTTGGGCCTCGGCTCCGACACCGACGCCGCGCAGGTCGTCGAGGAGTTGAAATCGCTCGAAGAGCGCGGCTTTCAGTTCGAGGGCGCCGAGGCTTCGTTCGAGCTATTGCTGCGGCGTCTGTCGGGGGAATACCAACCGCCCTTCGACTTCGTGGACTTTCTCGTCTTGGCGGAGACCCGCGGCGGACGCGACATGCTTTCCGAGGCCATGGTGAAGATTCGCGTCGGCGACGAGATGTTCCACACGGCCGCCGAGGGCAACGGCCCCGTCAGCGCGCTCGACCGCGCCGCCCGCAAGGCGCTGGAGCGGTTCTTTCCCGAGCTGGGCGAGATGCACCTGGCCGACTACCGGGTTCGCATCCTCAATTCCAGCGCCGCGACCGACGCGGCGGTGCGCGTGCTCATCCAGTCGTCCGACGGCGATGGGGAGTGGGGCACCGTGGGCAGCTCGGCCAACATCATCGAGGCCTCGTGGTTGGCGCTGAAGGACAGCTACGAGTACGCCCTGCTGCGAGCGCGCGGCAGTAAATCCGGGGCGGCCAAACCCTCGTAGCAGTTCGTGAACCCGGTTGCACACGGCGGCCCGCCGCCGCACCGTCACCTATGCCGCTGCTCCACGATCGATTCCGCGCCGCGGAGACGCCAACGACGCGTCACGCGGGAGCCGGACGCATGGCGAAATCCGGCGCGGCAACCGTATGACCAGCGGCGGCGCCATCGCCGCTGAGCCTCCGGGCCTCGCCGGGCTCAGGCGTCCCTACCCGCAACCCCTCGTTGTGGGTCCGGTCGACCGGCGTGGCACTCTTGCGCCAGCGCGCATGACTAGCGAACGCCCGGAACCGGCCGAACGCCCCGACGCGATCCTCGGGCGTCGCCTGGTGCGCAATGAACCAGACGCGCTGGGCGGGGTCTACGACTTGCTGAGCCCGACGGTGTGGTCGATGGCGCGGCGCGCCTTTCCCCATGCCGTCGCCGAGGACGTCGTGCAGGACGTGTTCATGCAGGTCTGGACCCGCCGCCACCAGTTCGACGAGTCGCGCGGCTCGCTGGCCGCCTGGGTGCTGCGCATCGCGCGCAATCGCATCACCGACACGATCCGCGCCGCCAGCGCCCGTCCCCAGCTCTATCCCTACGAGGTCGATCTCGACGCTCGGCAGCCGGCCGATGGCGAGCCGGCCCCGTGGGAGCACGCCTGGCTCACCGAGCGTCGGCAGAAGCTGCGCCAGGCGATCCACGGCCTGAGTCAGACCGAGCAGGACGTGCTCTGGCTAGCCTATTTCGGCTACACCCAATCCGAGATTTCCAAGCGGCTCGACGTGCCCTTGGGCACGGTCAAGACGCGCACGCGCGCCGGCCTGCGCAAGTTGCGCGAACGCCTCGGCGACCAGGACCTGGTCGGCTAGCACACATGGACGCAGCGACGCTCAACGACCTCATCAGCGGCTATGCGGTCGATGACCTCAGCGTGGCCGAGGCCCGCGAGCTCGAGGCGGTCCTGGCGCGCGATCCCGCGCTGCGCCGCGAGGCCGAGGCCGTGCGCCAGGCGCTGGAGACGTTGGCACTCGACGCCGGCGCCCAGGCGCCGCCGCCGGACCTGCGTGGTCGCGTCATGGCCGTCGCCGAGCCGCCCAGGCGCCGCCTGCGGATGCCGTCATGGCCAGTACTGGGATTCGCGGGCATGTCCACGGTCGGCGCGGCCGCAGTTGCGGCGGTCGTTGTGCTCACGCTGCGAGTCGGCGACCTGCAGGAGACGGTTGACGACATGCAGGACGAGCTATCGGCCCAGAGCACCGCCCTCGTCGACATCTACGCGACGGAGCCCCACTCGGTGACGCTGCATGGGATGCCGGGCGCCGAAGACGCCTGGGCGCAACTCATGTTCGACGACGCCGGCTCCCAGGTCATGCTTGTCGTAGACGGCCTGCACGCACCGCGCCTCGACCACGTCTACCACCTCTGGCTGGTCGATGGAAGCGGCAATCGCGTCAGCGGCGCCAACTTCAGCACCGACCACGCGGGAAGCGCGGTCGTGCTGGTGGTGAGTGACCACCCGGTGCACGTGTTCCACGCCTTCGAGGTCACTGAAGAGCCGATGCACGCGACCCCGAGCGGCCCAACCGGCCCCCCCATGCTCCACGGGACGATGCCCCAGTAGCAGCCGCCCGTGCGCCGGCTCAGGCCTGCGTGATGAGCTGCGCCGCCACCTGCGTGATGTCCCGCAGAGCGTCGTGCGGCATGAACTCGTCGGTGGTATGCACGTCGACGTAGCCCACCCCCAGGCACACCGACGTGATGCCCTTGAGGTTGAACTCGTGGGCGTCGCTGCCGCCGCCGGTGCTGACGTGCCGCGGCGTCAGGCCCGACGCCTCGATGGCGCGGTCGGCCAGCTGCACGGCCGGTTCGTCCTCCGATAGCTGGTAGGCGACGTAGAAGCGTTGCTCCTCGAAGTCGAATGAGCCGCCCAGGTCGGCCGCCGCGTCGGCGACTGCCGCCCGCATCGCGGCCATCTGCTCGCCCAGCCGCTCCTCGCTGAGGCTGCGCGCCTCGGCCTCGACCCGCGCCGTGGGCGCCACGATGTTCGACGCCTGCCCGCCCTCGATTCGCCCGATGTTGGCCGTCGTGTCGGCGTCGATGCGCCCCAGCGGCATCCGGTCCACCGCCCGCGCCAGCAGGCTGATGGCGCTGACTCCGAGTTCCGGCTCGATCCCCGCGTGCGCCGCCCGCCCGTGCAGCGTGGCGGTGCAGCGAATCTGACCCGGCGCGCGCATCACCACGGTGCCCACCGGTCCGCCGGCGTCGAACACGAACGACGTGCGAGCCTCGATGGACGCCGGGTCGAACGCCTTGGACCCAATGTGCCCCACGTCCTCGCCGACGGTGAATACCAGCTCGATCGGCGCGTGATCCAGACCGGCGTCTTCAACCGCGCGGACGGCTTCGATGATCGCGGCGAGCCCAGCTTTGTCGTCGGCTCCCAGCACGCTCGAGCCGTCGGACCGCACCCCGTCGGCATCCACGACGGGCTGCATGGTCGGCGTCGGCTGCACGGTGTCCATGTGCGCGTTGAGCATGATCAGGCCGTCGCCGCGCCCACGGCCCGGCCAGCACCCGATCAGGTTCCCCGCCGCGTCGTTGCGAAACCGGATGCCCAGCGGCTCCAGCGCCGGCCGGATGATCGCCGCCACGCGCTCCTCGTCGCCGTAGTAGCTGTCGACCGACAGCATGGCGAGGAAGTTGTCAAGCATGCGGTCCCAGTTGATCGGCACCAGGCCCGGGCTCTCAGGCATCGGAGCTCCTCTTACCTGGCGACAACGATGGCCTGCGCGGCGACCTGCGCCAGCTGCCGCAGCGCCTCGTGCGGTGCGAACTCCTCCAGGGTATGCGCGCCGGTGCATCCCATCCCCAGGATCACCGACCAGATGCCCTTGGCATTGAACTCGTGCGCGTCGCTGCCGCCGCCCGTCCGGACGTGGGACGGTTCGAGCCCGGCCGATCGAATCGCGCGGTTGGCCAACATGACGACCGGGTTTTGCAGGTTGAAGCCAAACGCGTCGATGCGGATGGTTGCTTCGTACTCCACCGTGCCGCCGAACTCGTTGGCCGCTTCCTCCATGACCTCGCGCATCTGTTCGATCTGCTTGTCGAGGAGCCCCTGACGCAAGCTGCGCGCTTGGCCCACCAGCGTCACCTCGTCGGGAATGATATTCATCGCTTGGCCGCCGTTGATCGTGCCGATGTTGGCGACGGTGTAACCCGTAATTCGTCCCAGCTTCATCCGGTCGATGGCCCGCGCCGCCATGGCAATGGCGCTGACGCCGTTTTCAGGTTCGATGCCGGCGTGGGCGGCCTTGCCGCGGAACACTGCCTTAAACCCTTCCGCCGCCGGGCCTTCCACCACCACCGATCCCACCGGCCCGTCCCCATCGAACACCAGCCCCCGCCGCGACTCGATGGCTTCGGGGTCGAAGGCGCGCGAGCCGACGTGACCCACGTCCTCGCCCACCGTGAAGACCACCTCGATCGGCCCGTGCGGCAATCCCGCGTCCGCCACGGCCAGCACGCCCTCCATGATGGCCGCCACGCCCGCCTTGTCGTCGGCGCCGAGCACGCTAGAGCCGTCCGACACGACCCCCTCGTCCGTCACCACCGGTTCCATGTTCGGCGTGGGCCAAACCGTGTCCATGTGCGCGTTGAGCATCAGCGGCTCGGCGTCGCTGTCCTGCGCATCCCAGGTGGCGGTGAGATTGCCGTGGTCGTCGACCGTCGTCGTCAGACCCGCCGCATGAAGCATCGGCTCCAGGACCTGCACGATCCGGTCCTCATGGCCGTGATAGCTGTCGATGCGCACCAGGCGCAGGAACGTTTCCAGCAGGCGATCGTGATCGATGGGGACGAGGTCGGGCATGGGCCGTGGGTCTCCGCGTGACCAAACAGCGCATTTTGACTGATTCCGCCGGTGAAGGTCGCCCAACGGTTCGATGGCGGGTCGATTCGATCAGCGCCGGGCGGTCTATTGGCTCCATCGGTGCGGTCCGGCCCATGCTGGTGGGGTTACGCAAAGGTCTCCCTTCGTGGGAGTGACGGAGGGGACTGGCAGAGCTCCCTTCAAGCGGGAAGGGATTCGTATATGGGTTGCTTACGCCTCAGCCGTCGTCCGCGAGGGGGGCGACGCGGAGGGTGCGGTGGCGGCGGTAGGTGACCTGTCCCGGTCCGGCCCCGCGAATCGCGCGCACATTGCGGCGGCGGGTGACGTCCACGTCGACCGCGGTCGAGGCGTGGCCGGCACTGAGGTGCGCGGCCAGACGCGCCACGGCGTGAAGCAACTCGGGCGCCGGGTCGTCGCCCGGATCGCGCAGCAGGACGTGCGCTCCGGGCATGTTGCGTGCGTGAAACCAGAGATCGTCGGGGCCGGACTCTTTGAACGTGAGCCGGTGGTTTTCGGCCGCGGTGCGGCCCGCGAGCACCTGGCGCCCCTGGATGCGGCGCACCGCGGGTGTCGTTGGCTGCGCCCTCCGATTGCGGCGCGGCCGGCGCAGGTGGCCCGACTCTGCCAGGAGGGCTTCGATCTGACGCGAGAGGGCCGGTGAATCGGAACGTCGCAAGTCGTCGGCCGCCTGCCGCAGGTAGGCCAGCTCCAGCTCCGCCCGCCGCAGGCGCCGCGGAACCAGCCGCGCGGCGCGCTTCAAGTCGCGATAGCGCGTGAAATAGGTTTGGGCGTTGGCCCCGACCGATTTGGCGGGATCAAGCTTGAGCCGCCGTCCGTTCACCTCGACGTGCGTGGCGCCGGGCGAGATCAGGTGAGCGTGCTCCAGGAGCGACTGGCCGTCGGCGCGCGCGGCGCCGATTGCGGCGCCGGTCGGGGCCGCCGTGCGCAGCGAAGCAATCCGACGCTCGACCCGGGAAATGGCCGCATCGAGCGGCTCCAGCACACGCGACTTGACCGTGTCGACGGACGAGGCCGCATCGTCGGCCTCGTAGAAGGCCTCCAGCGCCTCGCTCATCGAGCCTGCCGGTTGGCAGCGGCGGTCCAGGTGGGTGAGCGGGTAGGCGGCGAAGGCTTGCCACCCGCCGTCGATCGGTACCAGGCAGGGTTGCGTCGCGCCGGCATCGACGTCGGTCGCAATTTCGCGCAGCGCCTCGAGCACCGCCGGCCAGGCGGCAACGTCGAGACTCGGCGTTGCGGGATCGACGACAGCGCGCGCCAGTGACTCGCGGGCGAGCGTGGGGCTCACGCCGGCCACGGCCTGCAGGAGGGCGCGCCAGGCCGGCACGCCGGGAGCGGTCCGCGCCGACACGTCGCCGGGCGAGGCAACGCTCGGGCCCGGAAGCGAAAGGCGGGCGGGTGGCTGGTACGGCGCTCGCGGCATGATGCGGCGTCGCGCGCCGTCGCCGGAGACGCGCCGCAGCGCATCGCGGATGAGTCCGTGCTCGTCCACCAGGATGGCGTTGGCCTGTCGGCCGATGATCTCCACGATCAGGCGGTGCTCGACCACTGGTCCACTCGGGTCGGGGCGCGCGCGCACCTGCAATTCCAGCACGCGCTCCAGGGGGAGTTGGTTGACCGCGACCAGACGCCCGCCGCGGACCCACTTGCGCAGCAGCAGGAGCAACGGACTTGCCGGAGCCTTGCCGGCGTGCAGGCGTCCGCGAACGAAGTGCACCCGCGAATTCACGGGGCCGGTCTGGATCAGCAGATGGTTGGCGGCGCGGTTGGCATAGATCTCCAGCTCGATCTGGTTGGGCTCCGGCGACACGACGCGCTGAATGCGTCCTCCGACGGCCCGGTCCTCGATCTCCCGCCGCACCGCCGCCAGGGTGAGAACGTCGAAGTTCATCGTGGGTCGGGGATCGGAGGCAACGCGTCCCAGCGGCGCTCGACCCAGCGCGTGGCAATTGCGGCGGCGGCCTCAACCGACCGGCCGAGCATGCCGGTGCGCTGCAGGTTGACGAAGAGCGCGGCCGCAAACACGTCGCCGGCGCCGGTTGGGCTGGCGTCGGCGACCTGGCGGACGGGTATCTCCGAACAGCCGCCGTCCGCGAATACCTGCACCGGCAACGTCCCGCGAGTGAGCACGCCGACCGCGGCCCGGCGCAGATGTTCGATTCCGGCCGCCGGGTCGCATGCGATGTCTTCGCTGCTCAGGACGAGCACGTCTATGGCATCCAGGAAATCCCGGGCGTCGGGCCAGCCGCGTGCATGCACGGCGCCGTCGGGCGCCACGCGGCGGAGCAAGCCCTGCGCCGTGAGGCCCGTGAGATCGGCGCGCGGCAGGTGGCCGAGCAGCGCTGGGCCGATTTCGCCCATGATCGGCGCCACGTGCACGATCGCGAACTCGCTTGGCAGCCCTTCGAGGTCGGTGGTCTCGAAAGGTGCGGCGACGACCGGGGCGTGCTGGGTTCGTCCCCCCGACCCATACGTGTTGCGCATTGCCGTCGTGGCCGAGGCGGCGCGGGCGATCCACCGAATGCCGGGGCATGCCGAAGCCAGCGAGTCTCCGTCAGCGGCGGCGGCGCGGGTAACCGCCGTCACGTGCATGCCCAGGCGCTGGGCCGCCAGGCTGCTGTAGTACGCCGTTCCGCCGAACTCCCAGCCCGAGGGGTTGAGGTCGCGGGTGACGTGTCCGACCGTCAGGTAGGTCGAGGCGGGGCGCTGCGAGTCCGTGCCAGGGAGTCTTTCGGAGGGTGAGGATGCCTTGGTCTCCATGTTCCCCGATTTGTTCGGCAGGCCCTACCGCAAGTATCCGGCGCGCCTCCGGGTTCGACTGGACTGGATTCCCGCCTTCGGAGACCTTTGAATAATTGGGGCGGGAGCGCGTGGGGAGGGGTATCGGCCCCGCCTGGAGGCCCGGGCGGCGTTCCGGCGGGCGGGCCGGCGCGGGATTCCGGG
>DAOUKN010000294.1:0-2632 GCA_034421255.1 Chloroflexota bacterium
AATAACGGTTCTGCCCCCTCCCTCACCGGGCTACGACATCCGCCGCGGGCCTGTCCTCGGGCGAAAACGCGCGGGCAATCTCGGGCCACGGGTCGTCGAACATCACCTGCGCCGTGAACGGATCGGTCACGCAGATCGACACCGCGCCGGCCTTCAGCGCCGCCGTCTCGTCGTCGTCGGTTCCGGGACCGTCGAAGATGTCGCCGTAGCGCACGCGCACGGTCATGCGCTCGCCGTCGATGATCGGCTCCTCCGTCGGGCGCAGACCCTCGAACAGGGTGAAACGCGCCGGCCGCGTGAGCCGCGCGGGCTCCGTGGCCGCAAACCCCTCGGGCGTGTTCAGATTGATCAGCAGCGGTTGTTTCAGGACGCCGTGCGCATTGGCCGCGGCGACAAAGCGCGCCACTGCGGCGGCGATCGCCCGCTTGTCCTCCTCGGGCGATCGCGGTGCGTGGGACACGGCGATGCCGGCGAACCCCCGATCGAGCGCCACGCGCGCCGCGCCCATGGTTCCCGAGCTCACATAGCCCTGCACGCCCGTGTTCCAGCCGGGATTGATGCCGGACACGATCACGTCAGGCTCGCGATCGAAGCCAATGGCGCATCCCAAGGCCGCCAGGTTGGCCGGCGAAGCATCCGCCGTGAACGCGGGAACAGTCGTGCGGATGCCGTCCGGCGGCTCGGCGCGCTGCAAATGGAACTCAGGCGTCAGCGCCACGGACATGCCGGCGCCGCTGTAGTTGCGATCCGGCGCGTACACGCGAACCTCGCCCAGGGGCTCCAGCGCCTCCGCCAGCGCCCAAAGGCCACGGTCCTGGATGCCGTCGTCGTTCACGACGAGGATTCTCATCTGCCGGTCCAAGCGTTTGCCTACGCTGCCGGGCGCACAGTAGCCGACCGCGCGCGGAAGGGCCGCGCAAACTCGCTGCCGGTCGTCCTTCCTAGGCTGGACTCGACGCTTCACCCCGAAGCAGCTGAAGGTCGCACAGCCGGCGGTAGTGGTCGTTGCGCTCGTAGAGCTCATCGTGCCGCCCGGCGTCCCGCACGCGCCCGCCGTCGAGGAAGACGATGCGGTCGGCCTGACGCACCGTGGCGAGCCGGTGCGCGATCACCAGCGTGGTGCGACCGGCGGAGGCTCGCTCCAAGCCCTGCTGCACCAGCCACTCGGACTCGGCATCGAGAGACGACGTGGCCTCATCCAGCACCAGGATGCGCGGGTCTCCCACGATGGCGCGGGCAATGGCGATGCGCTGCACCTGTCCACCCGACAGCCTCACGCCGCGCTCGCCGATGTTGGTGTCGTAGCCGTGCTCCAGGGCGGTGATGAAGTCATCGGCGTTGGCCAAGACGGCGGCCCGGCGGACGTCGGCCTCGGTGACCGTTTCGCGACCGAGCGAGATGTTTTCCGAGACCGATCCATCGAAGAGCGTGGCGTCCTGGAATACCACGCCAATGCTCTGACGCACCGACGCCGCGCTGGCGTCTCGCGTGTCCTGTCCGTCGATCTCAATGCGACCGGTGTGCGGCTCGTAGAACTTGAGCAGCAGGCTGATCAGCGTTGACTTGCCCGCGCCGCTCGGTCCGACCAGGGCCACTTTCTCCCCAGGTGAAGCGGTCAGCGACACCTGGTTCAGCACGTCTTCTTCGCCGTAGGAGAATCCAACCTCTCGAACGTCTAGCTCGCCCCGCGCCACCGTGAGCGAGCGTCCGGTCGATTCGTCGACTTCTCGCGGGGTGTCCAGGAAGCCGAACACCCGGCGGGCAGTGCCGAGCACGACCTGTATTTGGACGAAGTCGTTCAAGGTGTTCCTCACCGGCCCGCCGACTTGCAGCAGGTACTGGCCCGAGGCCACGAGGAAGCCGACTGCCACCGTCCCGGCGACCACCGCGTCGGCCAGGAACGCCCAGATCGCGATCAACGCCGCCCAGTAGGCCAGGTGCGACATCTGCCCCAGGCTCTGAAACAGCGCGACCCGAACGCGCGCCCGCCACAAGCCCCGGGTCTCGGTGTCGAGTCGTTCGCCCGCCCACCCTTGCCGGTTGAAAGCCTTCACGTCGCGGGCGCCGCCCACCAGCTCGGTCATCACCGCCGAAAGACGCCCCATCGCGTCCTGCACGCGCCCGCCGGCCGCCTGTGTCCGCCCCCTGACGCGGGTCGCCATCAGCGCGTGGATCGGCAGCGTCGCCACGGCGATCAACCCGAGCCGCCAGTCGATGGCGAACATGATGACTAGGTATCCGGGCATCCGCAGCGCTTGCGCGAACAGCACCGATCCGGCGTGCAGGTACACGGTGGAGATCACGGCCGCGTCGGCCGTCAGGTGCGACACGATGTCGCCCGTCCGTCGCCCGCGCAGGCTGCCGATGGGTATGCGCTGCGCCTGTCGCAGGACGTCCTGGCGCATCCGCGACATCGCGCCCTCGGCCGCCCGCGTGTGGGCCCAATGCCCGAACACGGCGGCGATTCCGAGTCCCACGCCACAGCCCGCGATCCCGAGCAGCGTGGGAATCAGCAGGCCCCGGTCTTGCTTACCGAACACGTCGTCGATGAGCACGTGCAGCAGCCACGGGCGCGTAATCATCACCGCGGAGTTCCCGGCGGTCACCGCCGCCGCAATCGCGTAGTCGACGC
>DAOUKN010000295.1:0-8029 GCA_034421255.1 Chloroflexota bacterium
AAACCCGATCGCGCCTGGCTCTACCACCTGCCCGCGTGCTGGATCACGCTGGTCGTATACGGCGCGGCGACGCTGCGACGCCTGTTGGGGGTGACGCGGCCCCACAGCCGCGCCGAGTGGGGCGGCTAGCGCCGTCAGGTCACCCAGGGCGCGAGCGCTTCGAAGCCGACGCGCAGCAGCCCAAGTCCCACCGCGACGCCCAGCAAGCCAGCCGCGGACACGACCGATCGAGATCGGTCGCCAGACCGACCCCAGACCCATGCCAGCGCCAGGCCGGCGATCGCGATCAGGGTCGCCAGCGCGAATAGGGCGCCGAGCGCGTTTGCGCGCAGCACCTCCAGTCCGAGGGTCGTTGGCGTGACACGCCGCCAGGTCCGAAGCACCAGATCAACGGAACCCGTGCCGGGGTCGCTGCCGATGGCGGCTTGTCCACCCCCATAGGGGTCGGTGTGATTGGCCTGAAGCGCAAGGGGTGTGGGTGACTCGGGCGGATTGACGACTTGGATCTGCAGGAACCGTGCGCTCGTGTCCACCGTCCCCGGAAGATCAAGTCGTATCGCGCCGTCGGCGGCAATCCCGACACTGGACTCGACCAGCAGCGGAGACTTTGGATCGCCGACATCGCGCACCCGAACCGTGACGGTCTCGGGCCACGGGCTCACGGCGCGCAGCTCGATGCGGCGCAGCGGCGTGGCCGGAGCCGCGAACGTCTGCTCCAGACTGCCGCCGGCAAAGGTGGGCCCAAAGTCCAGGTTGAACGCGTAAGTCGGGAACGCCGGCCACTGGCGTTCGGCGCCCATCAGCCCCAGGGCGGCTGCCACGGCCGCGACTACACTCAAAGCTGCCAGCACACCCGGCGCCACCCCAAATCGCCGCCACATCATCGGCAGTGACTCGCCGCCCAGGTCGCAGTCACTCCCTGCCGCTGGCCGTCTGGCGGCTTTGCGGACGGATGGCAAATCCCTGGGCGCTGGCGTTCGCCGTCGGCGCGCTGATCGTGGTGGCCGTGTTCTGGGCCGTCATCACCACCCCCGGCGACTTGCAGCAGCGTGATCTCTATCCCTCGCTCTTCCTGGACCGCGTTGTCGAGCACAGCGTCTATCCCCTGTGGTCGCCGCGCGAGACGCTGAGCATCGCCGGTACCGGACGGCTGCCCATCACGCTCGCGCTCGTTGGCGTCGCCAAAGCGCTCGGCCTGGACGGCGCGACGTACGCCCGCCTGATCGTGCTGTGGATCGCGGGCGTCGGATACGTCAGCGCCTTTACGGCCTTTGCCCTGTTCGCCCGCTGGCGCACCGAGACTCCTCGCACCTGCGCAGCCATCGGGGCCATGGTCGCGGCGGTCGCATTGGTGGTCAATCCCTGGACGATCGCTCGTCTCGAGCACAGCTGGCTGCTGGCCCAATGGGCGGCGGCGCCGCTCGTCCTGGGGCTCTATCTCGAGGGCACGCGAACCACGCAGCGGCGCTGGATTATTGGGTCCGCTCTCGTCTTCGCGCTCCTGGGCGCGGCGCAGCCCCACTATCTGGTCTTCACCACGCTCATGATTGCCGCGTGGGTCGTCGGCACGATGGTGCAGTGCCCCGTCAAGCGCCGACGGGCGCTGACCGACGGCCTCGTGTGGGCGGCGGCGGTCGTCCCGCTGCTCGCCTACCAGATCGCGCCGTTTGTCGCCGTCATGCTCTACGGGGGCAGCCCCGACCCGGCCTATACGCTCATGGACCAAACGCGCACCGTGCTTTCGCGCCACCAGGATCTGCCGACCACGCTGCAGGGAGCCGCCAACGCCAACTGGCACGAGCTGCTGGTTCCCTCGGGCGCCAGCCGGCTTCCCTGGGAGTTCGCCGGATGGGCGGTGGCGGCGCTGCCGCTGGCGGCCGTCCTGCTACGCCGCTGGGGACCGCCGGCGCTGTACCTGGCGGTGGGCGGATACGCGGCGGCCCTCGTCGCGGCCGCGTCGAACTGGTCGCTCACCGCAGACCTCTACCAGACGGCGGTGAACGCCGTCCCTGGCTTGTGGGTGTTCCGTGAGCCGGACCGGGTGGTCGGACTGCTCATCATGGCGCAGGCCTTTGGCGCCGGTTTCGTGGTCGCCGATCTCCTGAGCCGGGTTGGGGCCGGCGGGTGGACGCGAAGCGCGCTCGCGCCCGCGCTGCTCGCCGGCTATGTCGTGCTCGCGCTCGGCGTCCACGCGGTCCCCGCAATGCCGCTCCTGTGGAGCGCCGATCAACCCGGCTACGTCCCCCGTCCGTTGCCGGCGGACTATCGCGACGTGCTGCGGGCGGCGGACGCCGCCGCGGGACCGGAGGGTCGAACGCTGGTCATGTCCTCCGACGACCGCCCCGCGCCCTGGGACCCGGCGCGCACCCTGCGCCTGATGGAGGCGGCGAGCCTGGCGAACCCGTCCCTCACCGGCGATACGCGGTCGCCGGCGCCGCCGTCGCCGGTCCCCGGACGATGGATCGAGTACATCTACGGCGTCGAGCCTGCCGAGGCGCTCGCCGCCGTCCAGCGCGCCGGATTCAGCCACTTAGTGGTGATGCGCGACCAACCGTCGGGTGACGAGCTGGCCGCGGCCCTCGCCGCACGGTCCGGAGCCGCCGCTCTGGCGTCCGGCCCGAACGCCATGGCGTTCAATCTCGGCGCCGCCGCCCCGCTGCTCGAATCGTCGAGCGCCGTCTGGACCGACCGGCTGGGCGCCGCCGCCTCCGCCGGCACGACGCGCATTCTGGCCAACCACCGCGCGCGACCGTCGCTTCCTGATTCGGTCCATCCAGCGCAGCCAACCATCGACGCCATCTTCGCCGTCGCCGACAACGTTGAACTGCTGCCCATTACCGGCTGGTTTGGCTTCCACGGCTCGCAGGGCGGCTGGACCCGCGGCGGGGCCTACGCGGACGAGCGGCAGTCCTGGCTCAAGCGGCTTGGGCGGGAGGATCTGCACGACTGGGCGTCGGACTACGGCGCGGGTCTGGCATTCGCCAAGCCCGGAGGCGAACGCGAGGCGCTGCGGATTCAGGTCCCCGATGACCGCGACCGCGCGGTCTGGCTGCGTGTCTTCACGAGCCCCCGCTCAACCTGGATCGACGTTGCCACCGCCAGTTCCAGCGCCCGCCTCACAACCCAGGCTCCGACGACCGGCTGGCGCTGGTTGCGCGTCGGGGCGGCGGCGGATGGCGACATTGGCGTGACCGCCGGTCCCGGGCTCGAAGCCGTGAGCACCCTGGCCCTCGCGCCCGCCGCGTGGCGCCCCACGGCGGCTCAGGCCTCGCCCGCATTGGTCCAGCCGCGCCTGGAAGTCTCGACGCGTCAGCCCACGCGGATCGAGGCCACGACGCGCGGCTCCAACGGCTGGACGTTCATCGTTCTCCGCCGGGCCTACGACCCCACCTGGCTGGCCTGGGTGGACGGCGAAGCCTTCGCACCGCTGCTCGCGGACGGCCTCTGGAACGGCTACCTGCTGCCCGTGACCGACGGCGTGGAGATCACCTTCGAATACGCGCCCCAGCGTTGGTATGACCTCGGCATCGCCATTGCCGCCGTCGCCGCCGGAGGCATGATCGGCTGCCTCGCCGTCACCTGCGTCGATCTCTCCCGCTGCTACTCGTGGATCCGGCGTTCGGACCGACGCCCGAGCAACCGGTGATGTCATGGCGCCGCTCGGCGCGGAGCCTCCCGCGGTGAGCGTGCCGCCCGCCTGACGTCCGTCGGCGCCTTAGCTTTCGAGCAACCGCTTCGCCGTCGCCTGCGCGTCGTCCAGCGTGGCGACGAAGCGATCGGCCGGAACGCGACGCAGCACGTTGAGCGCCTGCAGGGTGATGGCGGGCCGACCTCCCAGGCCCAGCACGATGCACTTCGTGTCTTCGGCAATGGCCGTATCGATCATCTGCTCCACCACCAGCGCGGCGCTGTCGTCCATATAGACCGTGTCGGAGAAATCGAGGATCACGACGTCGTGATCTCGAATGTCGACGCTGATGGTGTTGATCAGCTTGTTCGCCGAGGCCACCGAAAAGCTTCCCCGCAACGACACCAGGCCAACGCGCGCGGCGAAGGTGTCCGCGTCGTCCGAACCGGCCAGAAAGCTCTGGTCGAGCAGCGGCGTGGAAACCACGCTGTCCATCTCCAGACGCTCGAACTGCCGCGCGCTCGCCATTCCGGCGGCAATCAGTCCGATGGCCACGGCGGTCACCAGGTCCAGGAACACCGTGAGTCCCATCGTGATCACCATCACCAGCAGGTGTTCTCGCTGCACGCGGTGAATGCGGGTGATGAACCGCCAGTCGATGATGTCCCAGCCGACCTTCATCAGGATTCCGGCCAGCGCCGCGTGGGGGATGGCCTCGACGAAACGCCCCAGGCCCAGGACCAATGCCAGCAGGATCGCCGCGCGGAGCACTCCCGATACCGGAGTGCGGCCGCCGGCGCGGAGGTTCACCACGGTGCCCAGGGTCGCCCCGGCGCCCGGCATGCCCCCGACGAATCCCGCGGCCATGTTGCCGATTCCCTGGCCGATCAGCTCCCGATTGGGGTTGTGCCGCGTGCGGGTCATCGAGTCGGCGACCAGCGACGTCAGGAGGCTGTCGATGGATCCCAGCAGCGCAATGATCAGCGCCGGCTGCACCGCCGCCGCCAACGCGCCGAACGACACGTCCGGCAGTTGCAGGTCCGGCAGCCCCGTTGGCACTTCGCCGATGAGGGGCGTGTCGCTCAACCACAGCACGCTCAGCAACGTTCCGGCCAGCAGCGCCGCCAGCGTCGGCGGCAGGTACTTGCGGAGCCGGCCCGGCCACGCCACGCCCACCGCCAGCGTGACCGCGGCAATGGCCAGCGCGCTGTAGTCGATGTCGTGTCGCACGTCCAGCCAGGCGCGCACCGTTCCCACCGGTCCGCCCTCCGCGACCGGAGCGCCCACGAAGGGCAGCGTCTGCACCAGGATGATGATGACGCCCACGCCGGACATGAATCCGGAGATCACGGAATACGGCGTGTAGGCGATAAAGCGACCGACGCGGATGGCGCCCAGCAGCAGCTGGATGAGGCCCGCCATGATGACGATGGTGAACGCTTGGGCGAGGTTGTCGGCGTGGGTGGCCACCACCACCGCCATCGCCACGGCCATGGGACCGGTGGGGCCGGAGATCTGCGACTTCGTCCCCCCGAACACCGCGGCGAAGAACCCCACGGCGATCGCCCCGTAGAGACCGGCTATGGGCCCAAGACCTGACGCCACGCCGAAGGCCAACGCGACCGGCAGTCCAACCACGGCGGCGGTGACGCCGCCAAAAATGTCCCCGCGGAGGGTCTGCAGGTTGTAGCTCATCACGGCCTGGCCGCGGGGCGTCCGGCTGTCAGGGCGGGCCGGCGGCTTGAGGCTCTGGCCATTGCGCCCATGACCGTCGACCGGGTGCTGTTGAGGTGCGGCCGGACCAATGACGTGCCCCGAGCTGGAGCCACAGCGGGCAACGTGCCCCCTCGCTCTGCCTGGTGACGGACCGCATGGATCCGGCGAAGCCTATCGAAACTAAACTATAACACCATTATTCTATGCGGACAATTCTTACTCAAACATCTCTGAAACGACGGAATTGACTTGCGAATAGCATTCTAAGTCTTGGGCAAATTGAGACTCATAAAAATAGATTCACAGCAATCAGGCCACCGCGTAGACTTCAGATAATCCACCGCGACTTCCACGAGATTGCCGGTAGAGCAATCATAGATGAAGCCGCGAACTTGATCCTTGTGTGGGAGGAACGGGCTGGCGTGAATGCGTGCGATGGACTGTCGCACGTTCTGCTCGAGATCTACGAAGGCTTCGAGCGCAAACGCCGGACGCAGCCCCGTTTCGGCTTCAATCGTGTCTTTGAAGTCGTCATCGCGAAATTTCAGCATGCCGCAGTCAGTGTGCTGGATGAGCATGATTTCGTCGGTGCCTAGCAGGCGCTGGGAAATCAGCAGCGACCGAATCACGTCGTCGGTGATCACGCCGCCCGCGTTTCGGATGACGTGAGCGTCGCCTTCCTTGAGATCCAGTATTCGGTGCACGTCAATGCGAGCGTCCGCGCACGCCACGACCGCAAGCTTGCGACCGGGCGACGCGGTCAAGCCCGATGCGCCGAAGTTTGCCGCATAGCTGGCGTTGCTTGCCAAGACTTCATCGATTGCAGTCAACATGACCTCCATTGCAGTATGAGAAAGCGACGAATATTGCCAACGTACGTGCGAGACAAGATATCACGGTTGCTTATTCGAAACTGAGTGCGCAAAACGCTCTAGCCAAATGCCGGCTTGTGGACCATCAGGTAGAGCGAGGCCACCGGGAGCAGGATCGCCAGCACGCCCCAGAAGTACCACCGACGGATTGCCGAAAAGAACTGCGCCGGCAGCGCCTCCGGATAGGCCGATGGGGCCGAGAACACCGCCATGCGATGTTGGGCGGGCAGCAGGGCGCCCACCCAGATGACGCCGGACGCAATGAAGAGCTCCAGCGCAATGGTGACCCACGAGATTTGGTGAAACGCGTCCCACCCGCCCCACCTGGCAACCACCATCACCACCCCGTTGATCACGAGCAGCAGCACGCCGGGCAGGGTGAACAGGAAGTTGGCCCTGATCACCGCCTTGGCCGAGAAGTGAATCACCGGGATGCTCCGCGTCCGCTCCGCCAGCAGCATCCACACACCCGTGACGATGATGTTGCCCAGGAAGACCACCGCGCCCGCGATGTGCATGAACACGTGCCACTGGTACGGGAACAGCGGCAGGGAGAGCACCACCACCGCGCCGGTCAGGAAGCCGTAGCCAAACAGCTCATTCCGGCTGATGTAGCGCATGGCCGGTCCTTCGGGCGCACTCACCGGGCGCTCGATCATAGCGATCCACGCCCAGTCGGGCTATTGCGGCGACCGGCGCTTCGTGCCCCGAACCAGCGGCGCCCACGGCTGGCGCGGCGCCTGCGAAGGTGGCAGCATCCTTGGGTGAAGGCCGTTGGCTACGTGCCGATCGGATGACGCCATGCTACTCACCGAGCAACAACTGCGATTCTTCGAGACCTTCGGCTACCTGGCGTTACGGGGCCTATTTCGCGACGAGGTCGATAAGCTCAACGACGCCTTCCGCGAGGTGTGGACCGCCAACGGCGGCGGGCTGGACGGGGCGGCGGACGACCTGGAAGAGCGCCTGACGATCGTGGTGCCGTTCGTCGATCAGCACCCTTACCTGTGCTCGCTGATTGACGACCCGCGGATCTACGACATCGGCGTCTCGATCTGCGGCGAGGACTTCAACTACATGACCAGCGACGGCAACGTCTACTCCGGCGATACGCCCTGGCACTCGGACTGCAGCCATGGGGCCAGGCTCTCCATCAAGCTTGCCCTCTACCTGGATCCGCTGGACGTCGCGTCGGGCAGCCTGCGGGTGATTCCGGGCAGCCATCTCAAGGGCGGACGCTTCTCGCAGATGTTGAACGCGGTCGACTTCTACCGCGCGCCGGCCGACGCGCGAACCGGGCTGCCGGAGCAGGCGTGGGGCGTCCCGGGGCAGGACGTTCCCGCCGTGGCGCTGGAGACGGAGCCGGGCGACGTCCTGATATTTCAACACGAGCTCAAGCACGCGTCGTTCGGCGGCGGCACGCGGCGGCGGATGTTCACCATCAACATGCAAAAGCGGCAACCCGAGGACGACCTAGAGCCCGTTCGCAAGTCGGTCGGCAACCTGTCGCGGCACCTGATGGAACGGGCCTACGGCGACGTGATGCTCCAAACCGCCTCGCCCAAGCGCATGCGCCACCTCGAGCAGCGCCTCGCCAACGACGGCCACCTCCCCGCCCTAAGCGCCAAAGTCCGCGCCGAACGGCAGCAAGCCGCCGGCAACTAGCGCCAATCAGCCGCCCGCCCGACCCCCTCTCCCGTCGGGAGAGCAACTGTGTGGCCGGTGAAGGGTTTAGGTGGCCATGGCGGGGTTCCACGGGGCCTGCTGCTTGCAGAGGGCGTTGCAGAGCAGCAGGAGCTTGCGGAGACAGGCG
>DAOUKN010000296.1:0-5366 GCA_034421255.1 Chloroflexota bacterium
TACTTGCGCAGCAGGCGCTGAAAGGCGGCCGCTTCGAGCCAGGCCACGTGCGCGGGCGCATCGGCCTCGATGAAGGTGCGCTCGTACGTCTCGCTGGGGAAGAGGTTCTCGAACCAATCCCCCTGCCGCAGCGAGGCCGTGGCAAGCTGTTTGCCCTTCGGGCTCAGGCGCCAGACGGTGACCGCCCCGTCGCACACGATGCCGACCTTCGGACGGTCCACTGCCGGGTCCATCACGAGGTCGCCGGCGCGATAGGCCGCCGGGTGCGCGCCTTCCGCGCGCAGATTAGCCATGAGCTTGGCGCCCACGGTCCGGTCTACGTCAGTGTTCGACGACATTGTCGACCACCCCTCCGCTTAGCACGGGCGACGTCCGCCACGTCATGTGGAGCATAGGCCGACAACCGGACCGAATCATGAAAATCAGGTGATAGCGTTTCGCCGGCCCAAGCGGGTCGGTGAATCAGATGTGATACCGCACGTTCGCCCCGTCGTCCGACGGGCCGGGGTGAACCTCTGCGGGCAGACGCACCTCGAAAACCGCGCCGCCAAGCTCGCTGCGTCCCGCCTCCACGCTGCCGCCATGCGCTTCAGCCACCCCCTTGACGATCGTCAGGCCCAGCCCCGTGCCGCCGGTCGCGCGCGACCGCGAGGGGTCCACCCGATAGAACCGCTCGAACAGGTGGGGCACGTGCTCGGGCTCGATTCCGCAGCCGTCGTCCGCCACCACCAATTGCGCCATACCGTTGTGCCGTCGCACGTCCACCTCGATCCGGCCCGCGGGTTCCGTCGCCGTGATGGCGTTCTGCACCAGGTTTCGCACCGCGCGTTCCAGCCTCTCGACGTCCCCGGAGACCAGCACCTCGCCGTCCCCCTGCACCCGTAGCTCGCGGCCGCCGGCCAGAGGTTCAAGGTCGTGCACGGCTCGCTCGGCCAGCGCGCGGACCTCCACCGGCTCGAACCGCATTTCCGTCGCGGTGTCCAGCTCCGCGATGGCCAGCAGGTCGTCCACGATCCGCTGCATTCGCGTGGCTTCGCGCAGGATCGCGTCCGCGGCCTCATCGTCGCCGCCTGATGCGGCGCCGCGGCACAGGATCTCGGCATTGCCGCGGATGACCGTCAGCGGCGTCTTCAGCTCATGCGACGCGTCGGCCAGGAACCGGTGCTGCGAGGTCACCAGTTGCTCGATCGAGTCGAGCATCCGGTTGAACGTCCGGCCCAGCGTCTTGATCTCGTCCCCGCCCTTTCCAACCTCGATCCGTCGGCTGAGGTCCCCCACCTGATAGATCGCCTCCGCGGTGCGCGTCAGGTCCTTGACCGGGTTCATGGACTTGCGCGTGAGGTACAACCCGCTCAGCAGGGCCACGGCAACCACGCCGGCCATGCCGCCGAGCAGATAGCCATGGAACGGCAGAATGGCGCCTTCGGCGACATCGACCGAGCTGGCGACCTGCAGCACGCCCTCGATCTGGCCGTGCCACACGATCGGAGCAACCAGGACGCGCATGCGGGTGCCGTCCTGCAAACGCACGTCCTCGAACTGCTCTTCTCCCGTGCGCAGCGCCTCGTACACCCCCGGAGTCACTGGCAGCTGCCGTCCTTGCAGATTCGCCGACGTCATTTCGGGCATGCCCGACGGGTTCACGAACTGGTGGTAGATATCGGGTTGCGCCAGTCGCGTCGCGATCGTGTCCGGCAGGAGACGCAGCGTCGGTTGCACGCCCGCGACAGGCTGGCCGGCCTCACCGAGTTCCAGCACGTGGCCGGCGCGGCCTTGCAGCGCCAGGTCCACTTCGCTCCGCACCCGCGCCGCGAGCAGAAAGTGCAGCAGAAGCCCGAATCCCAGCACCGTGGCGACCACAAAGCCCACGTACCACAGCGCCAGCTTGAGCCGGATGCTCACGCGGCCTCCTTCCGCAGCACGTAGCCGACCCCACGCACCGTGTGAATCAGGCGCGGGAGGTCATCCGTCTCCAACTTCCGCCTCAGGTAGCCAACGTAGACGTCCACCACGTTGGAAACGGCTCTCGGCTGGTGGCCCCACATGCGATCGAGCAACTCGCCCCGCGTGAGCACGCGGCCCGGTTGTTCCATCAGCGCGCGCAAGAGCTCGAACTCGGTCTGCGTCAGACTCACGGGCGCGCCCATCGTCGTGACCTGCCGCGCCCCCAGGTCCATCTGCACGCCGTCGAACGACAGCACCCGGCGGTCGGCCGGCCCGTGCCGGCGCAGCAGCGCGCGCACCCGAGCCACCAGCTCGCCAAAGGCGAAGGGCTTCGGTAGGTAGTCGTCGGCCCCGGCGTCGAGGCCGCGGATGCGGTCCGCCACGCGATCGCGCGCCGTCAGGAAGAGAACGGGAACGTCATTGTTCGCCCGAACCTGGTGGAGCACGTCGAAGCCATCGAGCCCCGGCATCATCACGTCCAGGATCACCACGTCGGCCGCTCCGGCGTTGATGGCCTCGAGCGCCTGCATGCCATCGGAGGCGACGCGCACGTCGAACCCCTCGATGCCCAGGCCGCGACGCAGCATGTCGAGGATCGCCGGATCGTCATCGACCGCCAGGATCCGGGGCGTGGGATCAACGTCGGTGCGCGCCACGTGTCGCCGGCCTATCGCGACGGAGGCACGGCACGGCCGGAGCGCCGCCCAGCGTCGCCGTGTGTCGGCCCTGGCGCCATGCCAACCTGCATCTCAATGCCTGCCTGCAGTGTAGTGATCCGCGACTTATCCACGCACGAGATCCGTTTCGACGACGCGCCGCAGGATTCCGACCGCGTCAAGGAGATCCGCGGCGTCATCGATTCGCGCGATCTGAATCACGATCCCCGCGACGCCGTCGCGGACGGCCACCGTCAGGCGGGCCTCGTAAATGTCGCCGCCGCTGGCCACGCGGGTGCGGGCGGCGCCCGAGGCGGTTCCGATGCCCGGCGACGGCAGCAGATCGCCCTCGGTGACCTCGGCCGCCCGCGCCGCCGCCTGGAGACCTTCGACCAGCCCGCGCGCCAGGCTTTCGAGAAAGATATCCGGTCGCTCGATGATGTCCGTGACGACTTGCAGGTCCACGGGCTCGACGGCGCGCCCCACCAGCACCAGGGCCAGGAGGAACGGTTCGCCGCGCCGCACCACTAGGGGGTCGAGAAACTGGTCGGCCAGACCCACCGCATCGGCCGTGATATCGCCGGCGCCGGGCGGGAACACCGCCAGCGCGGGGTCCTCCGGCAAGTCGCCCCGACCCGGGAGCAACGCCAGCAGCTCGGCATCGGTGGGCGGCACCGGACCCGTCGGCGTTGGCGAATTGGTCGCCGCCGCCGGAGCAGGTGACGGCTCGACCGTCGGCGAAGCAATCGGGGTCGCCGGCGGCGCCACATCCGATGCCGAAAGCGGCGTCACCGTCACGGACGGCGTTGGCGTCGGCGTGGCGGTGGCAAACGGAATCGGCGTCCAGGTGGGAGTCGGACCGGGCGTGACCGTGGCCGGTGGGCGAGCCGTCGTGGCCGGCACGCCCGGCAGGTCACAGGCTCCCAGCATCGCGCCGAGGATCGCCAAGACCGCCACGGCTCGAATCGAGATGCGCGCAACCGGTGCGTCGGGGTCGTGTGGCGTGACTGACGGCCCTTTCATGGCAGGCCCGCGATTCTAGTGGCGTTGCTGGAAAATGTGTGCTCAGCGGGTGGACGGCACGCGCCGACCGTCTTGCACGATCATGCGGCCGTCGACGTAAACGGTCGGACGCGCGATGACGCCGTCTTGATGAAACGGCACGTCCACCGTTCCACCGATGTGCAGGCTCGCGCCCAACGCCACGTGCGCCGTGCCCGCCACCTTCTCGGCTTCCAGGATGTTGCCGCTGAGCCGGGCATTGGGATTCGTGCCGATCCCGAGCTCCGCCAGGTTTCGCGCCCCATCGCCCAGGTCCGCGAACACCGCCTCGAGCTGGGCGGCGCCGGACCCATCCACGGCTGCGGCCAATCCGTCCCGCACGACGATTCGCATCGGCGGATCCGGGAGCACGTCTTCGATCATCGAGGCCGCGTCGATCACCACGGTTCCGGTCGCGGTGCCCTCCACCGGAGCGATGAACGCCTCGCCGGCCGGCAGGTTTCCCATGTCGCCCGGCGACGTGAAGTGTCCCGTGTCGGCCAGGGCTTCCCGCCCTGCCGCGCCGAACGTCAGGTCGCAGCCGCCGGGTGAGGTGAGCCTGATCTCCGCCCCGGCGCTCAAGCTGGCCGCGAGCTCTTCCGATTCGTGCGCAATGGCCGAGTAATCCGCCGCCAGCGTCCGCAGCGCCATCTCATAGGTGATTGACGGCATGCTCGCCACCCGGGCGCCGGCGTCCGTCGCCGACGTGCGTGCCCGGGTGTGCGTCAGCGACTTCGACGTGGGTAGCACGCACACCGTCGCCGCCCCCATGGCCTCGGCCACCTCCGGCGGCGGCTCGCTGCCGTGGCGCTCGGCCACCGGCATCACCAGCAGCGTCGCGTCGCGCGCGTGCCGCAGCGCGCCGGCATGGAACAGCTCGCCGATGGGCCGCTTGGGCGGATCGGTCACGACGACCACCCGGTCGTCGGCGGATACCGCGAGACACTGGCGCATCACGTTGTCGACCATCGCCAGTTCGTCCGCGGTCAACTCGCGCGGGGGTTGGGCGTCCGGCCCCACCGACTCGACAACGTCCATTTGCATCCCCGGAACAGTGGCTCCGCGAATGATATCCCCGGACCGCTTAGCCGGGCGCAAGCACCGCCGCCGCGAGGCGAACAAGGATGGTGGTGTGCCCGATGATCAACACCACCGAATCCTCCGAGCGCTCGGCGTGCGCCGCACGTCCGTTCCCCAGCCACTGGGCCGTCGTGCCGTAATCCGATGCACTCCCGGGGCCGAGGCCGTCGGCAAGGAGATGAGCGACCAGCGCCGTCCAGAACTCGTCGAGGTCGCGGTCCGAGTCCCAGCGGAACTTCATCGTCAGCAGCCCGTGGCCCTGCTCGTTCCGATAGAGCGCGTAAGCGTCGCCGCCCCAGCCCGGGGCCGCTGTCGCGGCGAGTGCGGGCACGTTTCCGCCCGCGAGGAACACGCTGACCATGAACTCACCAAAGACGTCGCGCCGCACCTCGCTCCAGCCCGGCGGTAGCTGGCCGATCATGGATGGCAGGTCAACCACCAGCGGCGCCTCGTTCGCGGCGTATTTCGCCGGATGCAGCACCTGCTCGGTTGACGCGGGCAATCTGGCGTAGGCGGCGTCGACCGCCGGCCAACCGCCGCGAAGCAGAGACGCCACGTAGGCCAGGCCGTCCACATAGGGAAAGAACAAGAGCGCCTGCAAGGCCTGGGGCGCCTGGGCCAACGCGTCGTCGGGCGGCGGCTCGG
>DAOUKN010000297.1:0-5896 GCA_034421255.1 Chloroflexota bacterium
GTCCCGGCCCGCCTTGGCCAGGCGATAGGCCGCTCTCAGGCCCGAAACGCCGGCCCCGATCACGACTACGTCCGCGCTATCCATGTGCCGCCGTCTATCCCAGCACCCGGTGCGTCGGGCTGAACCACTTGGGCCACTCGCTGCGCACCTGCTCCGGCTCGTCGTGGGGCCACATGATTCTCAGGGGGAGCGGCCGCACCGGCGGCCGGTAGGACATGACAGGTATTTCGGCGATGTCGGCGCCGGATTCCTCGGCCAGCAGCAGCGACACCTGCTCACGGCACAGCCGGCCCTGGCAGTGGCCCATTCCGGCCCGTGTCAGGCGCTTGACCTGGTCGGCGTTGACCGGGCCATCCTTCGCCTGGGTCCGCACGCCGCGTTGGCTCGCCTGCTCCGACCCCTGCCTCAGATAGCGCGGCGGCTGCAAGCCGATGAGCTCGGCGCGCGTGACCTCCTCGCACTGGCACGCGAAGACGTCCAGCCCGCCGGCGTTGACGAGGGATCGATGCCATCGCCGCCAATCAGAGGGCGCGTCGGCGGGCGTGGCGTCGAGCGCCACCGGCTGGAGGTCGTTGCTCCGGGCGAGCGCTTCGTCGGTGTCGATAGCGCCGAGCGACTCGGCGGCGGCAACGCCGGCCAGGCGGCCCTGGGTCCGCGCAATCTCGGGGGCCAGGACCATGCCGTCGTGGAAGCCGGCGGCATCCCCTGCAACGAACACGGAATCGACGCTGGTCCGCATCCGGTCGTCGTGGTCGGGCGCCCACCCGCCGCGCTCGGAGGCAAAGGAGAGGTCGCAGCCCAGGAGACCGAGGAGCTCCACGTTGGGAACCAGGCCGATGGCGAGGCAGACGGTATCGGCGGCGACCGATTTGTCCGTTCCGGCAACCGGCTCGCAGCTTTCGTCGATCTCAACCAGCACGACAGACTCGATCTCGTCGGCGCTGCCGACGGCTTCCTTGATGGTGTGGGAAGTGAATATCTCCACGCCCGTGCCCCGCAACCGCGACACAAGAGCCTTGTCGCCGCGCACCGAGGCGGAAACGTCCACGACGGCGGCTACCTCGACGCCGCTGTCCTGGGCCAGCCTGGCGGTGTTGAGGCCCAGGTCGCCGGAGCCCAGGACCGCCATGCGCCGCGAGTCCAGCGCCCGGTAGCCAGTCATCAGCGTGTGCGCGCCGTTGGCGCCCATGGCGCCCGCCATCCCCGACCCGGGAAAGGACATCGCCAGGTCCCGGGCGCCGGCGGCCACGATGAGCCGGTCGTACTTGACCATCCACGAGCGCTCGTCGTCGGCCAGCCCGAGCTGCGGGCCGTCGAGCACCCTGCTGGTGGCGGAGTTGCGAAAGGCGCCCCAGACGCAGGTCCCTAACTGGACCTCGACGCCGGCGTCCTCGGCTTCCGCCAGGGCGTGGTTGGCCGCGGCCACTCGCTCCAGCATTACGTCCCTGGCGGGCAGCGGGTCCGCGGCGCGTTTGCCGAAGAACTGCGGCACGTCCAGCGCCATCATGGACATGCCAATGGGGTTCTCGTCGACGAGCATGACTCGCACGCCGGCTCGGGCCGCCTCGATGGCGGCGGCCGTGCCCGCCACCCCGGCCCCGACGACCACCAGCGGTTTCGATTCCACCTGAAGTCCCTCCCGTCGATCCGGAGGTCTGCTCTACCTCAGAGGTGCTTGGAGATCTCCGGACTACGCGCCGTTTCGCGGCGATGCGATCCGGTCCGGCAGGGCGCCGCTCAGCGCCCGGGTGTACTCGGCGCCGAATCCGCAGCAGGTGCCGATGATCTGGGCGCCCATTTCGACCCAGGTGGTCGCTTCCCGCGTCAACTCCGCCACAGACTGTTCGTTGGCAACGCTGCTGTCCTGCCAGGTCTCCAGATAGTCCTCCCGGCCAGCGTCGGGATAGACGACGATGGGGCCCGACCACTGGTCGAGCATGACCTGCAGGGCCGCGGCGGTTTCATCAATCCGGCTGTGGAAGATCCCAAGGACGTCAGGACCCACGGCTGCGATCTCGGCGATGCCGTCGGCCAGGCTCTTATTGTCGTCGACCGGCCGCCAACTCGACGTCCACATGGGCATGCCGATGCCGGTGCTGTAGTCACGGTCCTCGCCGAAACTCATGCGCACCGCGTGACCGTCGTGCGCCACGGAGGCCGTGAAGGCCACCCAAACGGGTAGTCCCGTGGCCTTCGCCGCTTCCGCAGCTATCGCCCTGGACTCGTTATCGGCCCACAGATTCTCGATCAAGAAAAAGTCCACGCCGGACTCGGCCAGGATGTTCGCCTGCTCTTCGGCGTAGGACCGCAGTTCCTCCACGGAGAGGCTGGCGCCATAGCCGTAGCCAGTGCCGCCCAATAGTGTTCCGGTCCTACGGTCGCGGATGGGGATTCGGCACGAGATGGAGCCGGCGATCCAGACGGGCCTGTCGCCGGCGGCCCGATCGATTGCTTCGAGAGCGGCGTCCACGGCACGCACGTTGATTTCCCGCACCAACTCGCTGTAGCCGGAGGCCTCCAGCGCGGGGCGCAGGGTGTTGAAGGTGTTTGTGGTGATGATGTCGGCACCCGCCCGGATGTAGCGCTCGTGCATCTGTCGCACGGTCGCCGGGTGCGTATGGTTGCCGGGGCCGCACCACGCGGCGGGGTCCATGGGCACGCCCATGGCCTGGAGCTCGGTTCCGATGGCTCCGTCCAGGACGATCACCTCACCCTGGTCGATACGGCTCTTCAAGTTCTGGTAGTTGGCCATGGCCTCACGCTCCGTTGCGGATCGGAACTCAAACCGTCATGCCCCATATTATCCGGCCTGGATCGGACAAGTGGGCGGCTACCGACCCGCGCGGGGAATCACGGAATCGCCCCACTCATCCACCTGGATCGGATCCAGACGGGTGATGTCCGGCAGGCGGTCGAAGTCGGCGTCCACCGTCACGATCCGAGTGACGCCCACGCGCTGCATGACGACGGCATGGAGAAGATCGCGGGCGCTGATGCCCGGATTGCGGTCGGCCAGTTCCGCGGCTTCGAGGATGTCTCTGGCATGGACGGGTTCGATGCGGTCGTGCATGACCTCGGCGAAGCCGTGGAGCACCTCGCGACCCAACGCCCAGCGACCCGAGGCTACGTAGCGGTGCACAAGCTCCTGGAGGACTTCGGCATCGGTGACAAACGACCGCGGGTGCTCGGCGGCCAGCATGAGCACGCGGGCGCATGGCGCCTTGTATGGATGCTCGCGCCCGGCGGCGTAGATCGGGATGTTGGCGTCAATGAAGGCCGCCGGGCTCATGGGCCGCCTCCAGCTCGCGCGAGAGGGTTGCCGCGTCCGGCGGGTCCTCGACTTCCAGCTTGATCAACTGCTCGACGGCTTGCCGCCGACGGTCCCGCAGGACGTCTTCGTAGGCGTCGTCGATTAGGCCACGCACGATGTCGGAGATTGGCTTGGCCTTCGCCTCGGCAAGCTCCTCCAGCCGCCGTCGTTGCTCGGCGTCGAGCCGTACATCCAGGCGAGCCATTGCCACACGTCCTTGTACGGGAAGCACTATACGGATACAAGTGTGCGGTGCGCGCTTCTTCGCGTCAACACAGTCGGCGCACCTGACCGTCTCGTGATCGCCAACAATTGGCGAAGGAGCACAGGAGGCGAGAGGCGGGTCGTGGACGGGGCGGGCGTAGAGGGGGCGGAACGGTGGATTCCCGCTGCCGCCCTAGTGCGCCGGCGGGCGTAGCGGATGGCGCCAGCGGAGCTCCGGAAATCGGCTGAAGTCGGCGTCGGTGGACACGATCGTGCACCCGTGCTCGATGGCCACCGCCGCGTGTTGTGCATCCGCCACCAGCTTTCCGGTTGCCGCGGAGTCCCGGCACAGCTGCTCGAAGATTGTGAGGTGGTCGGGCCCGGGGCCCACGATGCGCGCCGTCGGCCGTTCCACGAGCGACGAGACGAAGGCAAACGCCGTGCCAGTGGTCGATGGTGGATCGAAGATTTGTGGGTTGGTTGCGATGCGGACGAATCCAGCGAGCACCAGCACCGACAGGGCGAATGGTTCCGGTCCGGTCGCCAGGCGGGTGACCCAGTCGGCGTAGGCGGGGTGATCGGGACTCGAATCTTCGACGTGCGCGTAGATCAGGACGTTGACGTCGGGCAGCAGCATCCGCGGTCAGGCGTCCCGGGGGCCGTACTGGCCTTGATCGTCACGGACGTCAATCGAGCGTGGACGATCGAGATCCACGCCGCGACGCGGTCGACTGCCGCGAACGGTCACGAGGTGAAACGGCGGCGCGGGGGTTGGTTCGCGGCGCTTGAGCGCATCGTCGAGGGTCCGCGCGATGAAGGCGCTCACGCTCAAACCCCGCGCGGCGGCTTCCCGGCCTACGCGTCGGGCCAGTTGGTCGTCGAGCGAAATAGTGGTTCGCATTATGCAGAGCATACTATTTCCACATCAGTGCATAAACATGCGGCTGGCGGGTCGTGGACGTGGCGGACGCGGAGGCAGCGGAGGGGTGGATTCCCCCATCACAGCCTTCCCGCTCAAAGGAGCCTCTACCTAACCCCTCCAGCGGAGCTTGGCGTGCAGGTCCAGGCTCCACGGGAGACATTACGCACGGGTCGCTTAGGGGGTAGCGGACTTGATCGGGAGTCTTCTAGCTCAGCCACCGCTCGAAGAGGGCCGCGCCGCCGAGGGCGACGAAGGCGATGACGACGTTCTTGATGAGGCGTCCCGCCCATGAAGCGACGAAGAAGCGCTTCCAGCCGAGGCCGGCGGCGCCGGCCACCGCGCCCGCGATGTCGAACACCGGATTCGGTGTGGCGGCGATGACGAATACGACCAGCAGCCCCCAACGCTTGATCCAATCCTCGACCCGCTGGTAGGCCCGTTGTCGCCTGATCCAGGGCGATCCGGTGGCTCCCAGGAGATACGACACCATCTCGCCGATGACCTGACCCGTGGTGCCCACCAGCGCCGGCAGCCACGGGTCGCCGAACACAATGGTGAAGGCGCCGATGCTGGCGAAGCCGAATCCAGGAAGCATGAACAGCGCGCCGGATTGCACCGACAGGATGAACAGCAGAAGGAATCCGGCCACCCCGACCGCGCGGATTTCGCCCGCGAACGGGATGGCGGCGATGCTGCCCCCCATGGCGACAACCAGCAGCACAATTTGCAGCCACAGCAAGCGGCCGCTTGGGGGGCGGGGTGTGTCGCCGGCGGATGCTTCGGCTTCGGACGGCGCCTCGGGATCCGACGGCAGGGGAGCGCGGCTCGTATCCTCAGCGGTCATTGGATTCGGTTGCGCCCACCATGCCCGAGCTGCCCGAGGTCGAGACGATTCGACGTGATCTTGTCGCCGCCATTGTGGGTCGCCGCGTGGTGCGGGCTGAGATTCGCGACGCAAGCCTAGTCCACGCACCGTCGCCCGAGGGGTTGAGCCGCGGTTTGTGCGGGCAGACCGTGCGGCACGCGGGCCGCCGCGGCAAGTATCTGCTGCTGCACCTGGACGACGGCGTGCTGGTGCTGCATCTGATGATGAGCGGCCGCGTCTTCCTGCGCCCGGCGGACGATCCGGTGGGACATACGCGCCTGGTGGTGGCGTTCGACGAGGGACCGGCGCTGCATTTCGTGGACATGCGGCGCTTCGGCAGGGCCTGGCTGCTGCCGCCGCCGGCGGTCGACAAGCTGTTGGCGGACCTGGGACCGGAGCCGCTCGAACCGGAATTCGACGGAGGCACGCTGCACGCCGCGCTCGAAGGTCGCCGCCGGGCCATCAAGCCCACGCTGCTGGACCAGCGGATCGTGGCCGGCGTGGGGAGCATCTACGCCGACGAGGCGCTGTGGCTGGCGCGAATCCACCCGGACACTCCCGGCGGGAGTGTCCGGGTGGATTCGCGTCAGCCATA
>DAOUKN010000298.1:0-12901 GCA_034421255.1 Chloroflexota bacterium
ACCTGGTCCACCGGCACGTAGAGGCGGTCGTCGCCCGTGTATTGCAGCAGCAGGTACTCGCGCGCGCCGCCCGTGTCCTCCAGCTGCACGATGCCGTTGAAGCGCGCCACGCCGTGGTCGACGTGCACCACGAAATCGCCGGGCTGGAGATCGGCGAGGAACGTCCGATCCGCGCCGCGCCGCGATCGGCGTCCGCGCCGGACCCGCCGGCGGCCGAACACCTCGACGTCGGTGACCACGGTGAGACGCAGTCCGTCGTGGCGCAGTCCCTCGCTGAGCGTGCCGCCGAGCACGCTGATCGACCCCGAGGCGTCCAAGCGCTCCAGGTCCTCCAGCGACGTCGTTGGCAGGTTCTGATCGAGGAGCAGCCGCTGCAGTCGGCGACCCTGATAGCTCACGATCACCACGCGGCGGCCGTCACGTCGCAGCGCCTCGAGGTCGTCGGAAAGACGCCGCAGCCGGCCCGCATAGGACGGCACGGGGCCGAACCTCTCGACGACCGCGCGCCGGCCGTCCGAGGCGCCGGGCAGGATTGGGACGTAGGTCAAGCGCACCGGCGCGCCCTCGACGCGCTCGACCATGGCGGACGCGGGAAACAGCGGCGAGGCGAAGTCCGCGGGAAGCTCGCCGTTGGCTGCCAGGCGCTCGCGGTTCTCCGTTGCGGTGTGCTCGGTGTCGCGGAGGGCCAGCCGCAGCTGCTCGAGCTCGTCGACCACGCACATCCCCTGCGGCGCGTAGTCGAGCAGGGAAACGGCGTCGGGAAGCAGGCTGGTGGTGTAGAAGGCGGCGTCATCGAAATACTCGCCGCCTTCGAGTCGCTCGAGGTGGCTATTCCAGATCTGGCGATCCTCGGGCCGCAGGTCGGCAAGCGGCAGCTCGCGCAGGCGTCCGGCGACTCCGTGGCCAAGCCAAATCGGCACCTCGGTGGCAGGGGTGATGATCAACTCGGGAGCCGGACGCAGCGAACGCTGGGAGTCGGGATCGAAGTTGCGCACGGACTCGATCTCGTCGCCGAAGAAGTCGACCCGCACGGGAAGCCCGGCGCCGGGCGCGAAGATGTCCACGATGCCGCCGCGGTGGGCAAACTCGCCCGGCCGCTCGACGAGCGGGGTGGACTCGTATCCCAAGCTCACCAGGCGCCGGGTCAGCGCCTCCAGGTCGGTGACGGCGCCGGGCGCCAGCGTGAGGTAGTTGCTCCGAAACTCGTCCACCGGCATGAGACGCCGCATCAGGGCCCGCGCCGACGCGACCACGACGATGGGATCGCCCTCATTGGCGTGGGCCAGCCGACCCATCACCGCCACCCGGCGCGCAAGCAGCTCGTGATTGATGGCCAGCATGGCGAACGCCGGTTGATCCACGTCGGGGAAATGAAGCACCGGAATGTCACCGGCCCACATGTCGACGTCATGCGCCAGCTCGGCCGCTCGCGCTTCCTCGGCGGTCACGATGATGAGCGGGCGGCTGAGGCGTTCGGCCAGCAACGCGACGTACAGGGGCTTCAGGGCGTCGCGCAGCTCCACGGTGAGTGCGCCGTCCTGCTGCCCCGCCGCCGCCAACGCCGCGGCCAGCGTCGGCTCGGCGGCGAACTCAGCCGCGAGGTCGGACAGTCGCATGCTGTTGGTTCACCTCTTGCATCACGTCGCCCGGCGACCGCGTCAGGAGCGCCCGCACCGCATCGGCCGCGCGATCGAACGCTTCGTCAATGGCCTCGCGCTCGGACGCGGCAAATGGTTGCAGGACATACGCGGCCGGGTCCATTTCGCCCGGCGGGCGGCCGATGCCAATCTTCACGCGCAGGAATTCAGCGCCGCCCACGGCCTGAAGGATTGACTCGATGCCGCGATGCCCACCTGACGATCCGCCGTGACGCAGGCGCACGCGCGCAAACGCCAGGTCCAGATCGTCCTGCACCACGATGAGCCGGTCGGCGGCAAGGCCGGCCGAGTTGAGCGCCCGGCCCACGGCCGGTCCGGAGGCGTTGACGTAGGTCCTCGGCTTGAGGAGCGTCACGGTCACGCCCGCGACCTCGCCGTGCCACGTGAGCGCGCCGCGCGTGCGGCGCCAATCGCGCCGCCGGTCGGCCAGCCGATCGCACACGTCGAAGCCCGCGTTGTGCCGCGTGCCGGCATACTCCGGTCCCGGATTGCCCAGCCCGACGATCACGAACGCCGGGCCGGTCTTCGTGGAGTCGCGTCGAAAGCGCCGGAGCCAGCTCATGTGGCAAGCGACGCGGTTGCGGCGGTTGTCGGCAGGCATGCAAGCGCCTCGACCACGGCGTCCCACTCCTCCAGCGAGAGCGTCTCGGGCCGACGCTTGGGGTCGATGTCACGCGTCTCCAGCGCCGCGGCGATTCCGGCCGGCGCCCCCAGGGCATTGGCCAGTTGCTTGCGAGACTGCCCGAACGCCCGGCGGGCGGCGCCGATGCGGCGGGAAATGCGGACGCGGTCCCGGTCGTCGAGCGGCCTCGGCTCCAGGCGCAGCAGCGTGGACGTGACTTTGGGTCGGGGCCGGAATGCACCCGGCGGAATGTCGAAGAGCCGCCGAGGCCGCGCCAGCGACTGCACGATCACGCTCAACAGCCGCATGCCCCCGGGGGATGCGCAGGCGCGCTCGACCACGTCTCGTTGCAGCAGGACCGTGAGGCTCAGCGGTGGGGCCGGCGACTCGAGCAGCTCCACGAGCAGCCGCGTGCCGACGCTGAAGGGCAGGTTCGCGACGACGTGATAGTCGGAGACCCCCAGGGCGGCGATGTCCAACGCGAGCGCGTCGGCATAGACCACCGTGACCGAATCGTCCCCGACGAAACGCTCGCGCAAGCGCTCCGCGAGCTCGGACTCGACTTCCACCGCGATGACCCGAGACGCGAACGGTCGCAGCGCTTCGGTGAGCAACCCGGTGCCCGCGCCGATCTCCAGCACCACCGCATCGGGCGGCAGCTGCGCCGCCTGGGCGATGCGTCGCTGGATGCCGCGGTCCACCAGGAAGTTCTGGCCGCGCCGACGCGAGGGGCGAAACGCTGGCCGATGGGAGACACGCATGCTCAAGTATCGAGCATGCACGCGACCGAATCCGAACCCGCCTTAGCCAGCCAGATACCCGCCGTCGGCCGCCAGCGTTTGCCCGGAGATGGCTTGGGCGTCTTTCGAGAGGAGATGCGCCACGCAGGCCGCGACTTCGTCGGCTTCCGCGTAGCGAGCCATCGGCAAGCGGGGCAGGCGCAGCGACAGGGCCTCCGGGTTGGCGCGAACGTTGGCCGTCATGCGCGTGGCAACCAGGCCCGGCGCGACGTTGTTGATCCTCACGTTGTGCCGCCCCAACTCCGGCGCCAACGCCGGCGCCAGCGCGTGCAGGGCGCCCTTGGCCGCGCAGTAGTGCAGCTGGCCGGGTTCGGCCACGATGGCGCGGATGGACGTCATATTCACGATGGCGCCGGATGCGCCGCGCCGAATCAGATCGCGCGCGACGGCCTGAATCAGAAACAGAGGCCCGCGCACGTGCACGTCGAGCATGCGTCGCCATTCGGCGGTTTCCAGCTCTTCGATGGATCGGCGCTCCGTGTATCCCGCGTTGTTGACCAGCGCGTCGACGCCGCCGAGGCGTCCCGCAATGTTCTCGACGAGCGTGCGGCCCGCGGCGATATCCGCGGCGTCGAGCTCGTGCGTTTCGATCCGGCCTTCGGCGGCGTGCCCGTGCACCGCGTCGTCGATGTCCGTGGCCGCGACGTAGAAGCCGTCGTCGGCCAGGCGCAGGGCGCACGCGCGCCCGATGCCGTGAGCGGCGCCGGTGACGATGGCTACCGGGCGATCCACTGCTGGGTGTGCCTTTCCGCGATCACCAGGGTTGAGCCGGTGACGTAGCTGGCGTCGGACGAGGCCGCGAACGCCACGGCGTCGGCAATGGCCGCCGGGTCGTCGCGAACGCTGGCGGCGGCGATTCCGACGACGCGGATTCCGTGCGGGGCGAGCTCGACGCCCGCGGCGCGCGTGAGCATCTCCGCCGCGCCGGCCGTCGCGCTGCCGAGCACATGGTCGTCGCCGCCGAGCGGGAACACATTCACGATGCATCCCGCGCCCGCCGCCTGCATCTGCTCCGTGGCCGCCCGCACGCCGTGCATGAGACCGACCAGGGCAGCATCGAAGGACTCGGTGAGGTCGTTCGCGGACAGCGCCAGGAAGGGTGCCGCCGGCAGGTCGTCGACCACATTCACCAGGAGGTCCAGCCGCGCCCAACGATCTCGCGCCTCTTGCACCGCGCGCCCGGTGGACGTCCAGTCCCGCGCATCCATCTCGAATCCCGCCGCCTCGCCGCCGTCGGCACGGATGGCTGCGGCGGCCGCGCATGCGGCCTCGCGATCGGCGGCGGCAAACGCCACGCAAGCTCCGTCACGCGCCAGGCGTCGTCCGATCGCTTGCGAGGTAAGTGATCCGGCGGCGGTGACGAGGACGGCGCGGGCGTCGGGAGGCACGTGTCGGTGGGGGATCGCTGGCGCGCCGGAGCGTAGCAAAGGGGGTGCGGCGCGCCGCGAAATGACGGCGGTCAGTTGGACGTCGTCGTTGCCAGCCGGTTTTCCAGGAAGCGTCGCGTCGCGCGGGCGGCCTTCCCGCGATGGCTGACGCGGTTTTTCTCGTCGGGCGTCAGCTCCGCCATGGTCCGGTCTCCCCTGCCGACGATGAAGAGCGGGTCGTAGCCGAATCCCTGGCCGCCTCTCGGCGCGTGCGCGATTCGGCCTTCGCAGCTGCGAACGGCGGTGTACACGACCGATCCGTCCGGCGCCGCCAGCGCCACTGCGCATCGAAAGCGGGCGGTGCGCCGCGCATCGGGTACGTCGGACAGGGCCGCCAGCAGCTTGGCGTTGCGCGCGTGATCGCTCGCATCGGGTCCGGCGTAGCGGGCCGATCGTACGCCCGGTGCACCCCCCAGCGCGTCAACTTCCAATCCGGAGTCGTCGGCCAGGCTCCAGGCCCGGCACGCTAGGGCGTAGACCACTGCCTTGATGCGCGCGTTTTGCAGGAAGGTGGTTCCGGTCTCGTCAACCTGGAGTGAAGAGCCGAACTCGCCTGGCGGCAGAATCCGAACCGGCGAGCCGCGAAACAGCCGCCGGAACTCGGCCAGCTTGTGCGGACTGCCGCTGGCGATCACGACGGCGGACGCTTGTGACCAGCGCACGAGACCTTTTCACCAATGTCGGGCAGCCCATCGTGGCACGGCGCCGCGCGACCGCGGGCGACTCGATTGGCGGTTGCGCGGAGCGTGGTGATGGTACGCTCGCGGCTGGACCGGGTCCGTACGCGCAAAGTGGAGAAGGGCGCGGCGGAGGGCCGGCAAGAAATCCCCCCGACGACCCAGGACGTGCCATGGCGGATATCGACATCGACGCGACATTCCAAGAGCTGAGCGACTGCATCATCAAGGGTGATGCTCCGGGCGTGGACCGGCTCGTCAAGGCCAGCCTCGAGGCCGACGTGTCACCCGGAGCGATCATCAATGACGGCATGATCCCCGGGATGGACGTCGTGGGCGAGTTGTTTCGCACCAACCAGTACTACGTGCCGGAAGTCCTGATCTCCGCCAGGGCCATGAAGACCGGCATGGCCATTCTGCGACCGCTGCTGACCGAATCGGGGATCGAGCCGCTGGGCCGCGTGGTGATCGGAACGGTCCGGGGCGATCTGCACGACATCGGCAAGAACCTGGTGGCGATGATGCTCGAGGGCGCCGGGTTCGACGTCACCGACACCGGGATCGACACCCACCCCGACGAATACGTCCAGGAAGCGCTGAGCCAGGGCGCGCACATCGTGGGCATGTCGGCGCTGCTGACCACGACGATGACCAACATGCGCAGCACGATCGAAGCCGTCGAGGCGGCGGGGCTCGACGACCAGGTGCAGTGCATCATCGGCGGCGCGCCGGTCACGCAGCGCTACGCCGACGAAATCAACGCCGACGGCTACGCGCCTGACGCGGCCTCCGCGGTCACGCTGACCAAGCGACTGCTCGGAGTCGGGGTGCAGGAAGAGTCGCCGGAGGAGCAGGGGCGCCAGGCCTATCTCCAAGCGCGAGACGCGCTGCAGGTGGCCGTGCGCGAGGAGCCCGGCTCGGAGCAGCACCGCGCCGGGCTGGAGCAAACGCGTCAACTCGTGGAGCAGGCTGCCGAGGTGGGCTACGACTCGACCCACCTGGCGCGCCTCACGGCCGAGATCGAGCGGGAGCTGGCGCGCTAGCGGTCTTGCGCAGTGTCCGTTATGTCAACCTAGAGGCTCCGCCCAGTCCCAGCTTTCGAGCGTTGCCGCCCAGCAGGGCCGCCATCGTATCGGCGTCGAGTCCCGCCGCCCGCACGTGACGCAATGCCCGACGCTGCGTCATCAGTGGGAAGTCGCTGCCGAACAGGATACGGCCCGGGGCCAACCGCGCCATCACGTCGAAGACGTGGGGCAGATACAGCAGATGGCTGGCCGCCGAGTCGTAGTAGATCTGCCGGGTGAGGTCCCGCACCTCCGGCATCAGCTCGTAGAACCCGGCGCCGCCGCCCCAGTGTGAGAGCACGATGGGCACCTCGCCGCCCGCCATCTCGATCAGCGGCCAGATGGCCGCGGGCGTGGTCGAGTCCTTGCCGGGATAGTCGTGGCCGGCGGGCTCGCTGACGTGCAGGTTGAGCACCAGGTCAAGTCCCCGCACCGCCCCGATGAACTCACGCAGGGCGCCGCGGTCGTTCAGGTTCCAGCCCTGCCCTTCGGGAAACAGCTCGCCCACCCCCACCGCGCCCCGCCGTCGACACCGCTCCATCTCGACAATGCTGAAGTCGAGGTCGGACGGCGAGACCACGCAAAACGGCACCAGCGACTCCGGGTGCACCGCGGCCTGCTCCAGGATGTAGTCGTTGTTGTGCACGCACAGGCTCGGGTCGCGCCAGGCGAAGCCGAAGGCCACGGTGGTGTTCACGCCCGAGCGGGCCATCTCCAACGCCGCGTCGTCGGCGGTGGCGAGGGTGCGCCGGGAATTGCTGTAAAGACGACGAAACCAGAGATCGGCTTCGAGGAAGCGCTCCCGATCGTCCGCGACGTCCGGGGGCACGACGTGAGTGTGGGCGTCGATGACTGGTGAGGGATCGCCGTGCATCGCGTCGGTGACGAACGGTTACTCCTGCGTGACGGACGCGGGCAACTGAATGAGGGTCCAGCGCCGGCTGACCAGCGCCGCCGCCAGAAGGTCCTTCAGGTCGTGCGGTTGCGTGGGGACGACCACGTCAAGGCCGGGGACGGCGTTGCGCGACAGCACATCGGCCGCCATGTCGGGCGCCGCGTCCGGATAGGCCAGGATGGTGAGCGGCGCATGGGCCTGCGTGGCTTCGTCGAGCAGCGGGGCGATGGTCGCGAGCGTGCGCGATGCGGCGAGCGCCACCACCGGTCGGAGACCTTCTCGGGCCAGGCTCGCCGCCAGCGACATGCCGTGCGCCTCGCCGAGCTCGACATCCAAGAACCGCTCCGGCACGCGCTCGGCCACCGCATGAAGCGCCCCGCGGGCCGTGCCGCCCGCGCTGACGATCACGCACAGCTCGTCGGCTTCCGCGAGGTCCGCGAGGGCGGTCGCTGCCGCCCCCAGCCAGGTCGCACGCGCCGCCGCGGCGCCGTTGAGCTCCTGACGCCGCACGGCCGCGCCGGCCGGAGCCGCCACGTGCAGCAGCACGGGGCGCCGCACCTCCAGGGCCAGCGCCAGCGATTCCGCCAAGGCGTCGGCGCTGGCTCCGTCCACCGGACCCAGATAGGTGAAGCCGAGCAACTCCTCCCAGATTTCCGTCGGAATCAGCAACTCGCGCATTGAGTTCTTGAGTCTCCGGGCGACCTCGACGGCCTGGCCGCCGGCGGGCATCCGGCTCAGCGCCTGCTCGATCAGGGCCTTGGCGTCGGCATAGCGCGGGTGCCCGCGCAGCCGGGTGAGATGACGCGACACCGCGCCGACGCTGCGGGTGCGCGTGGTCGGGGCGTCGACCAGCACTAGCACGAGCGGCAGTTGCAGGTGGCCGGCGTGATTGACCGCTTCGAACGCCAATCCGGCGCTCAGGCCCTGCCCGTCGATGACCGCGACGATTGACGTCGCCTCATGCTGCAACATGCGCGCCACGGCGGCGCCGACGGCCTCGGATACCGCGCGCCCGGGCGCCGGCGGGGCCGCGGTCGACGGTGGGCGACCCAGCAGGTGCCGGTAGGCATCGGTGTGGCCACCGGCATCCCAAAACACCGTCGTCGCCGGGTTGGGAACCGTGGTGTGGATGGCGACGGCCAGGTCGGCGGCGGCCATGGCGGAGGCCGAGGCGCCGGTGTCGGCGCGACGCATGCGCTCGCGGAGCTGCTCGCCCAGCTCCTGTCGGCGCGCGGTGTCCAGCGGCGCGGATCCCTCTCCGATGAGCACGCCTTCAGCCGCGGCCATGGTTGTTCCTCGCGCGTGGGAGCGCCCCGAGCGTTGCAGTGGGCGCAGCCGACAATCAATCCCACCCGAGGCGTGAAATTATACTCGCAGCCTATGCGAGCGTTTGTCGCCATTTCCTATCCGCAGGACCTGCGGGTCGAGCTCGCCCGCCGCGCGCGATCGTTGGTCGGCGACGTGCGCGACGTGCGCTGCATGTCGCCCGAGAGTCTGCACCTCACCCTGGCGTTTCTTGGCGAAGTGCCGGCCCACTCCACGGACAGCATCCGATCCGGCCTGGAGGCCGCGACGCGCGGGCGCTCGCCCTTCGCGCTCAGGTTCGGCGGCGGCGGCACGTTTCCCACGGGCGGCGAGCCGCGCGTGGCGTGGGTCGGGGTCGCGGGCGACCTCGATGCCGTGGCCGATTTACAGGCAGCCGTCACACGCGAGATGCAGGGCATCGGACTGCGCATGGGGGCCCGGCCGTTCAGTCCGCACGTCACGCTGGCGCGAATCGGTCGGCAGGCGACGCTGTCGTCGCGGATGGGCGTGGCGCGTCGTTTCGAGGCCGCGCGCCTCGGGACGCTCGGCGCCCACACGGTGACGGCGGTGTCGCTGTTCGAGAGCGACTTGTCGCCGGCCGGCGCCGTCTACCGCGAGGTGCTGGAAGTCGAATTCGACGCCGACGCCCCGCCGGCTGCGGAGGCCGAGCGGGGTTTTCGGCTGTTCAATCGGCGTCGCTAGCGCCCCAACCGCCGCCGCCTGGCGTCGCGACCTGAACCAGATCGCCCGCCTCCAGGAGATGGGTGCCCTTGCCTGGAACGTCGCGCCACCGCCCGCCGCGGCGGCGGATCCGATCACGCCCTCGCCGGCCCGAGCCGCCGCCGTTCAGTCCCCAGGGACCGATCCGACGTCGCTCGGCCACGATGGTCACCGACGCCGGCGCCAGCATTTCGACCTCGCGCACCACGCCGTTGCCGCCGCGATGCGCCCCGGCGCCGCCGGACCCAGGCCGTAGCGCATAGCGCCGCGCGCGCATCGGGTAGGCGAGCTCGAGCGCCTCGATGGGCGTGTTCAGCGTGTTGGTCATGGCGACGTGGACGCCGCTGGTTCCGGGCCGCGTGGGGCCGGCCCCAGCGCCGCCGGCAATGGTCTCGTAGTAGGTATAGGCGCCTCCCGATCGCGGATCGGTTCCGCCGATCACGAGGTTATTCATCGTCCCCTGGCTGGCGGCCGGCACCTCTTCCGGGAGAGCCTGGGCCAGGGCGCCCCAAAGCACGTCCACGATGCGCTGGGAGGTTTCGACGTTGCCGGCCGCTACGGCGTGGGGCGGTTGGGGATTCAGCACCGTTCCCAGCGGTACGCGCACGTCCAGCACGGCCCGCGCGCCGTCGTTGGCCGGCACATCCGCGCCCGCGAGGCAACGCACGATATAGAGCGCGGCGGAGTGGGTGATGGCGGACGGCGCGTTGAGCGAGCCGGGCACCGCCGCCGCCGTGCCCGCAAAGTCGACGATGAACCGGCCGTCGTGCACGGTGACGGTGACCCGCAGCGGCGTCGAGGGGCCGCCGCGCCCATCGTCGTCGAGGAAGTCCTCGAACGTGTACTCGCCGTTGGGGACGCGGCGCAGGCGCGCGACGACCAGCTGCTCGGTGTAGGCCATGAGCTCCCGCGCCATGCGGCTCAATTCGCTCGGTCCGTAGCGGCGGGCGAACGCTTGCAGCCGCGTCTCGCCGACCTGGTGCGAGGCCAGCTGGGCGGCAAGGTCGCCGCGGCGCTCGTCGGGCGTGCGCACGTTGCGGCAGATGAGCTCGACCAACTGCTCGTCGATGGTCCCCGCGTCCACCAGCTTGAGAGGTGGAATGACGATGCCTTCGTGGAAGAGCTCCGTGGACATCGGCATCGAGCCGGGTGTCAGCCCGCCGACGTCCGCGTGATGGGCGCGGGTGGCCACCCAGCCCCACATCTCGAGCGGCTCGCCGACAAAGACCGGCGACACGGTGGTGATGTCGGGCAGGTGCGTGCCGCCGAGATAAGGGTCGTTGACGATGATCACGTCGCCCGCGGCGGGCGCGCGGTCGCGGTAGAAGTCGACAGCCGCCTGCACCGCCATGGGCATGGCGCCCAGGTGCACCGGAACGTGGGCCGCCTGCGCCACCATCTGGCCCTCGTGGTCGAACACGGCGCAGGAATGGTCACGCCGCTCCTTGATGTTGGGAGAGTGCGCGCTGCGCTGCACGGTCACGCCCATCTCCTCGGCAACCGACGCGAAGAGATGGCGAAAGACTTCGAGCTCAAAAGCTACGGCGGCCACGATTTGTGGAGCATATCGAAGCCGCACCGTGTGATACAGCCTTTCGCAAGTCCGAGGAAGGGCGGCGGTATACTTGACCTCAGGCAGTGCTGTAGCGGCGAGAGCGCGTGACCAAGGACTGGCGCGAGGAAGTTCGGGACATCCTCGAGGAGAGCGATTTCAACTCGCCCGCGAGCGGCGAGCCGCCTCGCACAGAGCCCGACCAAGATCAGCCCCGCGGTCCCTGGCTGGATTCCTTCGGCGCATGGCTGCGCCGCCGCTTCGCCACCACGAACGAGATGCTGGTGACGGCCGCCAGCCTGGTCGTCTTGGGGCTGTTGCTCTACGCCACGCCGCTGCGGCCCGTGGCCGCGATCTTTGCGCTCTCCGGCGGAATCACGTTTCTCCTGGCCATCGGCCGCGGAATCATCGAGCGGCGTTCGGGGACGGGCCCCGCCAAGCCGTCGAGTCCGCAGATGTGGCGCGGCCAGGTAATCGATCTGAACGACCACCGCCCGCCGTCGACGCTTGGCGACCGATTTCGTTCCTGGTGGCGCCGCCGTCGCTAGCCACCGGCCGGCACCGAAGATCATCTCGGACAAGCTGCCGGCTCAATGCGCGACGGGGACGGGCGTCTCGACCGCCGCGGGTAGGATGGGCCATTCGCCGCGTGGATAGCCGCCCGTGAGGATTGCCGACATTCGTCCCGGCCAAATGGTGTCGGGGACGTACGTGATCGCCTCGCCCGACGTGCGCACGAGCCGCATCGGCGACCCGTACCTTCGGGTCACGCTCCGAGATAAGGATCGTGACTCGATCGACGCGCTGTATTTCTCGGTGCCGCCGGAGCTTGCCGCTGCCGTCGACGCGGGCCAGACCTACACCGTCGAAGGCCGCGCGGAGGAGTTTCGGGGGCGGGTGAACGTCAAGCTGTCGCGTATGGAGCGCTCCGCGGTGCAATGGGACGCCACGGCCCTGTTGCCGCAGGGCGAAGGCGATCCCGCGGCGCTGCGCGCCGCCATCGCCGCCGCCGCCGACTCGATCGGCAACGCCCAGGTGCAGGCCGTGGTGAAGGCGGTGCTGTCGCAGTCGGAAGTCTCGGAGCGGCTGGGGACGTGGCCCGCCGCCAAGGGACGACACCATGCCTGGGTGGGCGGGCTGGCCGAGCACACGGTCGAGATGTTGCAGCTGGCGGAACGCGTGACCGAGACGTTCCCGGAGCTGGACCGCGATCTGGTGGTGGCCGGCGTGATCTTGCACGACCTGGGCAAGGTGCTGGAGCTCGATGTCACCAGCGAGTTTTCCTATACGCCGGCGGGAAATCTCGAGGGTCACATGGTGCACGGCGTGCAGTTGCTCGATGCCGCCATTGCCGAAGTCGAGTGCGATGCGGAAACGGCCATGCTCCTGCGACATCTGGTGCTCAGCCACCAGGGCACGCGTGAGTTCGCCGCCGTGGTCGAGCCCATGATTCCCGAGGCCATCGCGCTGCACTTCATCGACCAGCTCTCGTCCCAGGTGCGGCCGGCGCTCGAAGACGTCAACGCGGCCCGGGCGCGCGGCATCGGCGGTGCCACCGTGCGCGGGGCGACGACCCTGCGTCAGCTCTACGTGCGCGCCGCCGGCGACGAGGGCGCGCGAAGCCCGCGCTAGGACCGGGGCGGAAGGGCCGCCAGGCGGTCGTCGATCTGGGCCAGGGCCGAGCGCGCGGCGGCGGCCTTTTGTCGTTCCTTGTCGACCACGGCGGCGGGCGCGCGCTGCGCGAAGGCCTGGTTGCCGAGGAGGGCCTCCGCACGTTCCAGGTCGGCCAATCGTTCCGCGCGCTCGCGCGCCAGGCGCTCATGCTCGACGGCGATGTCGATCATCCCCGCGAGCGGCAGATTCACCTCGACTCCGGCCGTGCGCACCGTCACCGCGGGATCGTCGAACTGCGTGCCCTGGGGGTGGAAGGACAACGGCTCCACGCGTGCGAGACGCTCCACGAAGGTCCGCTCGCGCTCGATGAAGTCGGCGTGGCCGTTGAGAATGATGCGCGCCTCGATCAGGCGGCCCGGTTCCACCTGGGACTCGTGCCGTGCGTTGCGAATTCCCTGCACGACGGCAATGAGATCGCGAACCTGGCGCACGGCCTCCGCGTTGCCCGGCGGCGGCGGTTCGTCGATGGGCGTCACGATGAGCCACTCCGGGGCGTCCGGCGCGCCG
>DAOUKN010000299.1:0-6021 GCA_034421255.1 Chloroflexota bacterium
CAGAACGGTGGACACCAGGTACCACCAGCCGCGGCGTCCCACGATGTCAAACATCAGGCCGCGCCGTCCTCGAAGGTGGGCCGCGCGCCAAACCAGCGCGGCTGGTCAACGCCCGGGACGAGCACCGCCAGCCGCAGCAGCGTGCGGCTGATGGTGATGGCCGAAAACATGCTCACTGCCACGCCGATCGCGAGCGTCAGCGCGAATCCCCGCACGCCGCCGCTGCCGAATCCGAAGAGCACCGCGCAGATGAGCAGCGTGGAAACGTTCGAGTCCCGGATGGAGGGCCAGGCGCGGTTGAATCCCGCTTCGATGGCCCGACGTACCGCGCGACCGCGGCGCACCTCTTCTCGCGTGCGCTCGAAGATCAGAATGTTCGCGTCTACGGCCACGCCGAGCGACAGGATCACGCCCGCCACGCCCGCCAGGGTAAGGGTGACCGGCACGAGCTTGAAGATGGCGAAGACGAGCATCACGTAGGCCACGAGCGCCAGCGCCGCCACGACCCCTGCCGCGCGGTAGTAGGCCACCATGAATGCCAGCACGAGCACGGCGCCAACGATGCCGGCCCGCACCGAGAGCGCCAGCGATTCCTCGCCCAGCGTCGGACGCACGGTCAGGTTCTGCACCACCTTGAGCGGCACCGGCAGGGCGCCGTATTGCAACTGGATGGCCACCCGGCGCGCCTCGTCCGGCGTGAACGTGCCGCGGATGACGCCCTCGTCCCGAATCGGCGCTTCGATTACGGCCGAGTTGATGACGATGTCGTCGACCGTGATGGTGAGCCATTGGCCCAGGTGGGTGCTGGTGTGCCTCTCGAAGTGCTCGCCGGAGGAGGGCTTGAGCTCGAACGCGATCATGGACGCTCCAAGCTGATCGAACTCGACGCGCGCCGATTGGAGGTCCGCCCCGCGCAGCACGACGTCTTCCGGATCGGCCACGAAGACCTCGTCGTCCGGGTAGGGCCGCGAGCCGGTGTCGACGATCAGGAGCTCTCCGGTTTCGCGGAAGAGCGCGATCGCGTCGTCAAGCGGATCCGCGCACTCCTCGGCCGCCGGATCGCAGTCCGGGTCCGGACCGCCGAGGCCGGGAAGCTCCACGATCAGCCGGGTGTCGCCCTCGATCTGGATGACGGGCTCGGCGACGCCGAGCGCGTTGACGCGGTTCTCGATGATCTGCCGCACGGCCTCCATGGCATCCGCGTCAACCTCCTGGTCGGGCGCGGGGTCCGCCTCGAATCGCACGTGCAACCCGCCCTGGAGATCCAATCCCTGGCGAAACTCCAGATCGGAAAAGTCGCGCGTGCCGACTTGCACCGGGAAGCCGGGAGAGTTCGGAACCACGATGTAGAGCGCCAGCGCGAAGACGACCGTGATGAGCGCCAATATCGAGAGGTGACGGCGGCGCACGTCAGCGGCTCGGGGCGTAGGTTCGGGGCATGGCGTTGATGATACGCGGCGTCAGCCGAAGGTTCCGTCGTGTCGCTGATGCAGCCAGATCGGATTGCCCTCGGGATCCGCGATCATAGCGTTTAGGCAGGCTGGGGTATCGCGCGTCTCGTGCAGCACCTCAATGCCGCGGGCCCGCGCCTCTTCCAGCGCCTCGTCAACATCATCGACCGACAGCGCTATCAGCACTTTGGGTGGTCGAATGCCCACGTGTGCCGGCGTTACGGCCAGCGTTGTGGATCCCGCTTGAAACTCGCGCCAGTCGTCGTCCTGAATCCCGGTCTCCGGCAGCCCAAGCACGTCGCGGTAGAACCGTGCGGTCCGATCGATGTCGTCGGCGACGATCCAGATAAAGTCGACGCCTTTGATCTGCAATTCCGACCTCCATGCCCGCCATGTGCGAGCTCCTCACGTCCCCATCATGCAGGCGTCGACGGGCGAGGTCGACCAGGCCGACGCGGTGGTTGAAGTCTGCCGCGAGACGCACGAATTCATGCGGCGATCGCGGCCCGGCAAGCCACCTGGCGCATGCCCCAGACAATGTCGTGCCCGGATGTCGATTCCGTGAGCGTGTCGAGGTCTTTCGAGATCTCGGCGATGGTTTCTGGACACAAGGTCTTCCGTGCCGCCGGGGATACACCCCAGCTGGCGATGTTCAGTCGGAACATTGCCGCCGCCTGCGATGTGCTCACGGGATGCTCGACGAGGTGGCTCGAAACAGAAGCCAATCCGGCGTTGGGAAGCAGTTGCTCCAAGGCCTTGCCCGCGTAGAGCTGGCCTCCACCGGCATCGACAACCTGCTCCACCATTTCGAGGTAGCGCAGGAACACCGGATGCGTCGTCCAGATGTCCGAGACTTCGTCCAACAGCAGAAGACCTGCTGGCCGAAGCTGCGTGGCCCAGGCGGTGAGTGCCCATGCCGGGTCTGGCAAGTGCGGCAGAAGAAAATGCGAGAACAGAAGGTCGCCCGGCCCGCGCGGAAACGGCGTGCGCGTGACGTCATGCTCGAAGTACTCGACGCCCGCCATTGGCTGAGCCCGCGCCATCTCGATAAAGCGGCTGGACGAGTCGAGTCCGACGGTGCGCTCAGGCCTTACGGCGCCAGCCACGATGCGCGTAGTGAACCCGGGACCACAGCCAAGATCGTAGGCCAGCGCTGGTCTGGCCCGGGCTTGTAATTGCGCCAGGAAGCTCTCCATCTCTGGCTGGAACACTTCGGCGGCGAGCCGCAGTCGCCTGCCGGCGACGTCGGTATCCCCAAACGTGTAGCCGCGTTCGCTCATGCGCCCGCTCTGCCGATCCAACCAGGCCACGCGGTCAAATGTCCCATGAGCTCGAAACGCCTCTGAAACTCGCCAGTCGTAAGCTCCAGCGTCGGACCTTCGTCCATTGGAGCGCAACGTGCGGAAGCTCGTGCTGGTGCGTCATTCACAGCCCCGGATTGAGCCCAACGTACCGGCAGCCGAATGGAAGCTCAGCGAGCTGGGACGGCGCTGGGCCGAGTCGATGGCCGCTCGCCTTCGCGGTTACGACGCGGACCTGATCTGGTGCAGCCGAGAGCCCAAGGCCGTCGAGACCGCCGAGATTCTTGGGAACGCGCTCGGCGTCCCGATACGCGTCAAGACTGGACTCGAAGAGCACCACCGACGCAACGCGCCGTTCTTTCCCACGACCCAAGAGTTCGCGCAGGCGGTTGAAGCGTTCTTTTCCCAGCCGTCGCGGCTAGTCTTGGGCACGGAGACCGCGAGCCAGGCACGCGACCGATTCGCCGCCGCGATTGAAGCCGTCCTTGAAGCGGATTCCGGCGACGCCATCGTGATCACCCACGGCACGGTGATGTCGCTCTACCTGGCGCAGGTGGCCGACGTTCAGCCCATGAGCTTCTGGCGGGAGTTGCGGACGCCGTGCCTGGTTGAGGTGGATCTGCCCAGCATGCGCATTGGCCCCATCGTCGGTACGGGCGAGGGCGCTCCCGCGCTCTGATCGCGCTGCGTCAGCCTGCCGGGCCGCGGCGTGAGATTTTCTCGTAGGAGCGGGTCTCAGCTCCGCCCGTCAGAAGGGCTTCGCGCGTCTTTAGGCAATCGAACTAACCATCGCGTTGGCCCGCCGGCTCGGGTCGCGGATGGACGTAGCGTCCGCCGCCCACGTGTCGAGCGAGCCCCTTGAGCTCCAGCATGGTGAGGATGGCCGAAACGCGATGCGCGGGGAGTCCGGCGGATTGCGCCAGGGTGTCGATGTGCCTGGGTGAGGCGTTGAGCTGCTCGGCGATGGGACGCTCATCGGCGTCCGGCTCGACGACGGGGTGCAGCGCGAGCTGGACGGGATCGACGGAGATGCCAAGCGTCTCCAGCACGTCGGCGGCCGAGGTCACGGCGCGCGCCTCACCGCGGAAGATCAGCGCGTTGGTGCCCTGGCTGCCGGCTTTGAAGATGTCGCCGGGCACCGCCATGATCTCGCGGTTGTGCTCGATGGCGTAGCGCGCGGTGATCAGCGCCCCGCTCGGGAGCGGCGCCTCGACCACGATGGTTCCCAGCACGAGCCCGCTGATGATGCGGTTGCGCTGGGGAAAGTTCTCCGCCGAGCCGCGCATCCACACGGGGTATTCCGTGACGATGGCGCCCTGCTCCGCAATCTGTCGCGCCAGCGATCGGTTGGCGACCGGGTAGACGGTACCGAGCCCGGTGCCCCACACGGCGACGGTCGGCCCGCCGGCCTCGAGCGCCGCGCGGTGCGCCACGCTGTCCACGCCCGACGCCATGCCGCTCACGATCGTGATGCCGCTGCCGGCGAGGTCGCCGGCGAGCCGCTCGGTGACCAGCCGGGCATAGGTGCTCATGCGCCGCGTGCCGACGATGGCGACCGCGCGGTCCTGGGATAGAGCGTCGACATCCCCGCGGACGTGCAGCAGCGCCGGCGGGTCGGCGATCTCCCGCAGCCTGGCGGGATATGCCGGATCATCCCAAGCGATCGCCAGTCCGCCCGAATCCTCCAGGGCCGCCAGCGCGGCCTCCGGCTCGATATCGCGGCGCGCGTCCAGAAACTGATCGATGACCTTGGATTCCAGCCCGGCGCGCCGCAGCTCGCCGGCGGATGCGCCCCAGGCTCGATCCATGCTGTCAAAGGACCGCCGCAAGGCCCAGACGGCGCCCGAGCTGATTCCGCGCACGGCGTTGAGAGCGACCCAATAGGCCAGGTCGTCCGGCGTGCGGCCGGTGGGCGCCGGGAAGTCCTGATCGCCCGCCGGCTCGACCGCGGGCCGTGTGTCGCTCACGCATGTAGCGTAGCCACGGCGTCCCAATGCGCGCGACATTCGGCCGGTGGGGCCTGTGGGCTGCCATGATGACGGCAAACGGCATTGGGCACGGTCGATGAAGGAGCGCGGCGGAATGGCGGACCAGAGCGGCAAGCTGCGGACGGCGCTGATTGGCATTGGGCACGACCATGCGTGGGGCAAGGTGCAGGCGCTGCGCCGATCGAATGACATGGAGCTCGTCGGCGCATTCGAGCCGGACGCCTCGGAGTGGGGACGGCAGCAAGCCGTGGACCGCTTCGGAGATGTCCCGGCGCTGTCCGAGGTCGATGTGCTGCACGACGAGACCATCCGAGCCGTGTTCGTCGAGACGCTCCCGCGCCACAACCTGCGCTGGGCGCGGCGGGCGCTGGAGCACGGCAAGCACATCCACATCGACAAGGCGCCGTCACCGTCACTCGCCGATCTTCGGGCGGTGCTCGACCTGGCGGCCACGAGCAACCTTCACGTGCAGATGGGCTATCAGTTCCGCTACAACCCGGCGATCGAGTTGGCGCTGCGCGCCATGCGCGAGGGCTGGCTGGGCAACGTCACCCGAATCAACGTCGACATCCCGACCAACATCGCCAGCTACGCCGACATTCGGGCCAAGGACGGTGCGCATGCCGGCGCGTTGTTCTATCTGCTGGGATGCCATGTGCTCGATGCGGCCATGCTCTTTCTCGGCAAGCCCTCCAGCGTGTGGGCCAGTCATCGACGAGACGCGCGGAGTGAGGGCGAGCCCTTCGAGGACAACTGCACGGCAGTGCTGGAGTACCCCGGCGCGGTGGCGCTGCTGCAGACCTGGGTCACCGGCAACGATCCCATGCAGCACCGGCGATTCCAGGTGATCGGCGAGCGCGGCTCGGTGCTGATCGAGCCAATCGAGCCGCCGGGTGTGCGCTTGTTCCTCAGCGAAGCGCACGAGGACTTCCCCGCGGGATGGAGCGAGCCGGCGATCCCCATGCGCCCCAGGTACGACGGCGACATCGAGGATTTGGCCGCGTGGATCCGGGGCGACCGCGCGCCGGCCTACACCGCGGCACACGACCTGGCCGTGCACGAGACGCTGCTGCGCATCTGCGGGGTGATTGGCGGCTGAGCGCGGCCGGCGGATTAGGGCGTGGCGTCCCGCTAGATGCTTCGGATCTCCGCGGCGATGCCCGGCTCGATGCCGCACTCCGCGGCGACGCCTTCGTTCACCTCGATGGCGTAACGGGCCGGCGCCGCCGAGTGCGTGATCGGCAGATTCGGCGCGGTCTCGTGCTCCGGGCGCATGGTCTG
>DAOUKN010000300.1:0-1874 GCA_034421255.1 Chloroflexota bacterium
CGGGTTCCTGGACGCGCTCCCCGCGCTGCTGGCCGGCGTCGATCCGGCACCGGCCCAGGCCTCGATCGGTGAGGTGCGGTGCCCGGTGCTCCTCATCTGGGGCGCCGCCGACCGGTTGGCCGGCCGCGGTCAAGCCCTGGCCCTGGCGGCAAGCTTTCAGGACGCCGAACCCGTGATCCTCGAAGACGCCGGCCACGTGCCCCAAGAGGAAGTGCCGGAACAGGTGGTCGCCTGCATGCGACCGTTCCTGGAGCGCGTGCAGCGCGAAAGCCTCACTCAGGATGGCCGGGGAGTCGCGCCGCCGGGATGAGGCGCGGGTCGCCGCGCTCACCGACCTCGAAGAGCGGATCGTCGACTGCCGGCGCTGCCCGCGATTGGTGGCGTGGCGCGAGCAGACCGCGCGTGAGAAGCGCGCCGCCTATCGCGCCGAGACCTACTGGGGGCGTCCGGTGCCCGGCTTCGGCGACCCCACGGGCCGGGTGCTCATCGTGGGCCTTGCGCCCGCGGCGCATGGCGGCAACCGCACCGGCCGGGTGTTCACCGGCGACCGCTCCGGCCACTTCCTTTTCGGCGCCCTGCACCGGGCGGGTCTGGCCAACCACCCCACGAGCACCCACCGGGGCGACGGCCTACGGCTGCGCAACGCGTTCGTCACCGCCACGGTGAGATGCGCGCCGCCCGCCAACAAGCCGACCACCGAGGAGCGCGAGACCTGCCGCGCCTACCTGGAGACCGAGCTCGATCTGCTCGCCAACGTCCGCGTGATGATCGCCCTAGGGGGCTACGCCTGGTCGCAGGTGCTGCGCATTTGTCGCGCTCGGGGCGAGGCGCCGTCGCCCACGGCGACACGATTCGGCCACGGCGCCGAGGTCGCACTGGGCGACCGCACGCTGCTCGGTTCGTATCACCCCAGCCAGCAGAACACGTTCACCGGCCGACTCACGCCCGCCATGCTCGACGCCGTCATGGAGCGCGCCGTGGCGTTGGCCGACGGGGTCGCGCCCTAGTCGGCGCGTCGCCTCAATCGATCCTCTCGGGCTCGCCCGACGCCTTCGGCTCGCGAAACACCCCCAGCAGATTCCGCCATCGAGCCACGGCGTAGGCCACGAACGCCACAAACATCAGCACGGCGAGCGTGCCGAACAAGGCGAAGGCGGCGGCCAGCGCGTACCAGAGCACCGACCAGAACACCACCAGCAGCACCAGGCCGATCACCAGCAGCAGCGTCGGCGCCAGCACGCCGAACCGCACCCAGCCCTTGACGGTGTGCGGACGCAACCGGTCGAGCAGGCGGCGACGCCACCCTGGGGACTGTGCGGAATCCGGGAATGCGGTCGTCACGTCAGGTCGCCACTTCCACAGAGTCTCGCCGAGTCTTGCGCGATCTCACGGACTCTATCCGTTTCGACGCCGGTTGGGACGCTCTCGCCGCCGCGCCGTTGCCGGACGTCGCGCCCGCGCACCGCTTGACATGGACCAGCAGCACCGCGATGTCCGCCGGCGTGACGCCCTCGATGCGCGCCGCCTGGCCCACCGTGGCCGGACGGAACTTCTCGAGCCGCAGCCGCGCCTCGGTCCGCATGCCGTGGATGTCCGGATAGCCGATCGTCGCCGGGATGCGCGCCTGCTCCATCTCCCGCGCCCGGGCGACCTGCGCGGACTGCTGACGCACGTAGCCGGCATAGCTGACGTCGAACTCCACCGCCTCGGCGGCGGCCGGTGAGACCGACGGACCGCCGCCGGCCAGCTCGACGATGAGATCCAGGGTGACGCCGGGCCGGCGGAGAAGCTCGGCGGCGGGCCGCGTTTGGGTAACCGGCGGCAGGCCGAGCTGACGCAGCCGCTCCGCGACGGCCGGCGTTGCGGGAATGCGA
>DAOUKN010000301.1:0-4412 GCA_034421255.1 Chloroflexota bacterium
GGGACGGTCCTTGTGCTGCCAGTACATGCTGCCGACGTCGACGGTGGACGCGGCGCCGGAGAGGATGCCGGCCATGACGTCGATGAGCAGCGAGAGACCGGCGCCCTTGTACCCGCCCAGCGGCAGCAGCGAGCCGCCGTCGAGGAAGGCCGCCGGATCCGTGGTGTCGTTCCCGTCGGCGTCGAGCGCCCAGCCCTCCGGTATCGGCTCGCCGAGGCTCTGCGCCAGGAAGATGTGGCCGGCGGCGACCTGCGTGGTTGCCATGTCGAGCACCAGCTCGTCCGGCGGATCGGTGGGTATGGCGATGCAGATGGGGTTGGTGGAGACGAACTTCTCACTGCCGCCCCAGGGCGCGACGATGGCCTCGCCGTTGGTGAAGGCCCAGGTCATCAGACCGGCGCGCGCGCCGCGCAGCGCCCAGTAGCCCTGCGAGCCGTTGTGATTGGACTCGCGGATGCCGGTCCAGCAGGCGCCGTTGGCCCTGGCGCGCTCGATGGTGGCGTCGATGGCGAAGTCGCAGACGACGTGGCCCAGGCCGTTGTCGCCATCGACCGCAACGGTGGTGGGCGATTCGGTGACGATCCGGGGCCGGGCTTGGGCGTTCACCAGTCCGGCGTTGAGCCGCTCCACGTAGATCGGGATGCGGGTGATGCCGTGGGTGTCGACGCCGCGCAGGTTCGAGTCCACCAGCCCGTGCGCCACGACCCGTGCGTCCTTGTCCGCGACACCCGAGGTGCGGAAGATGGCGGCGGTGAACGCGCGCAGGTCGTCCGCGCTGAATCGCTGCGCCGGAGGTGAAGCGGTGCCCATGGATTACTCCTTCGCCGAAAGCGGTCGGCGAACCATACCGCCGCTGACCGCCGCCCGGTGGGGTCGCGGCTGATGCCTCGCCGGGAACTCAGGCCGGCGGACCTGGTGAGCATAGCGGCGCCGGGCGACATCGTCGCCATCGTCGGCGCCGGTGGCAAGACCTCGACCATGTTCGCCCTCAGCCGCGCGCTGGCCGCGGCGGGGCGCCGCGTGGTGACGACCAAGTCCACCATCATCTATCGACCGACGATGGCGCAGAGTCCCGGCGTGGTGGAGGTCCCGGCGGAGCGATGGGCGACTGAGCTTCGGGGCCTGCTGGACGAGCGTCGCGAGGTGACGGTGGTGACCGGATCGACGGGACCCGATCGCTGGCAGGGCGTGCCGGCGGACCGGATGACGGAGCTGCGCGACGCGGCGAGGGCCGATCACGTGATCGTGGAGGCCGACGGGGCGCGGGGTCGGTGGATCAAGGCGCCCGCGGCGCACGAGCCGTCCATGCCCGGCAGCGCCGCGGTGGTGATGCCGGTGGTGAACTTGCGGGCCGTCGGGCGGGCCGTCACCTCCGAGCACGTGCACCGGCCGGAGCTGGTGGCGGCGTTGCTGGGGATTCCAGAGAACGGCGTGATCGGCGTGGAGCATGTGCCCAAGGTCCTATTGGATGAGGCGGGTGGACTCAAACGCGCGCCCGCGAACGCTCGCGTGTGGCCGGTGCTTGCGGGCGTGGATGCCGTGGAGCCGTCTCAGGCCGAGGCCTTAGTTCAGCGGCTAGTCGAACATCCTCGGGTCAGCGGGGTGCTCACGGCTGATCGGGAGTGGCGCTACACCCAGCTAGCCGCGCACGGCCCGGACGACATCGCCTAGGCGCAGGCGCCGGCCGTAGACGAGGAGCCCGATGCGGAAGACCCGCGTGCTGATCCAGAGCGCAAGCGGGACGCAGACGGCCAGAATCCCCACGCTGATCGCGAGTGACAGCGTGTCCTGCGATCCGGCTGCCACGCGCAGCAGCCCGGCGACGGGCGCGGTGATGGGAATCCAACTGAGCACCACGGCCAGCATGCCGTCGGGATCGCCCTGGATGAACGCGCTGAGCATGAAGGGGACGATGGACGGCAGGATGAGGTAGGCGGCGAGCTGCTGGCTCTCCTTGAACGTGGTGGTGAGGGAGCCGACGGTGGCGTAGAACGCCGCGAACAGCAGATAGCCGAACAGCAGATAGGCCAGGGCGAGCGGGAGCACCGCGAGGTTGAAGGTCAGGTCGCCAAGGTCGTCGAACTGCGCGAGCAGCACGGGGACCAGCGCGAGCGCGGGCAGCACCCACGCCAGCAACTGCGTGAGGCCGGCGAGGGCCTGACCGGCCACCTTGCCGAGCAGCAACTGGTCGGGCGTGACCGATGACAGCACGAGCTCGATGACGCGGGTTTCCTTTTCCTCGCTCACGCCTTCCAGCAGGTATCCCGCGCTGGTGAAGACGACGATCATGAACAGGATGGCCGCCACGTAGGGCACGACGGAATCGAAAATCATGCCGGCGCCAATCCCTCGCGGCGGGGAGCCGTCCACGTTTGCGGCGCGCAGCACGACGGGCTGCTGGATGCGGGGGGCGATCTCGGGCGCCACGTGCGCCTCAAGCAGCGCCTCGAGAAGCACCAAGCGTATGGCGCGCCGGGCGTCGCCCTCGCGCTCGCCGAACGTGCCGAAATCGTCGGCCACGAACTGCACGTCACCGGACGCCATGTAGCCGGAATCGACGACGAAGTAGCCGTCAACGTCTCCCCGCGAAAGCGCCTCCCGCGCCGCCGCCTCGTCGGTGAAGCGCGAGAAACCCGGCGGCAGTTCCCGCCCTTCCAGCGTGCCGGCGTGGTCGATCAGGCCGTAGCCGTCGGCCGGACCGGACGTGGACGCCTCGGCCACGGCGCCGCCGATGCGGTCGCCAAAGATGACGAACACCAGCACCGTGATCGCCAGCAGCACGGGCAGGGCCGCCGTGCTGATGAGGAAGCCCTTGCGGCCAATCGTGCGCCGCAGCTCCCAGGACGCCACCACCGCCGCGTTACGCATCGTGGCCCGCCTCGCGCACCGCCTGGATGAACACGTCGTCGAGCGAGGCCAGCGCGCGCTCGAAGCGGTCGATGCGCACGCCGCGCTGCACCAGCTCTCGGAGGACGGTCTCAGGCGCGACGCCTGCGGCGAGCACGGCGTAGTAGGCACCGTCCTCGTCGCGAAGCTCGGCGACGCCGGGGAGGTCCGCGACGCGATCCGGCGACGCGAAGCGCACGGCGTTGGGAGCGTAGGCGCGGCGCACGTCCGCCACGCGGCCCTCCACGACGCCGCGGCCGTCGGCGATGAGGTAGATGCGGTCGGCCAGGTGCTCGACCTGGCTCATGACGTGGGTGCTGATGACGATGGCCGCGCCGGCGTCGCGGCGCTCGCGAATGATGTCGAGCAACAGCTTGACGTTGATCGGATCGAGGTTCTGCGTCGGCTCGTCCAGGATCAGGATGTCCGGGTCGGTGAGCAGCGTGGCGGCGATCTGCGCCTTCTGCGCCATGCCGCGACTGAGCCCGTCGGTCTTGCGGGACGTCGCCTCGCCAAGGTCCAGTCGCCCAAGCCAGGACTCGGCGCGGAATCGGGCTTCAGCGCGGCTCAGCCCCTTGAGCCGGCCGAGATACTCCACCGCGTCCAACGTGCGGACACCCCGATGGAGACCGCGTTCCTCCGGGAGATAGCCAATGCGGCGCCTGAACTCGATCGTCGGCGCCCGGCCGTGGATGCGGATGTCCCCGGCGTCGGGCGTGACGATGCCCATGACGGAGCGGATGGTGGTGGTCTTTCCGGCGCCGTTGGGTCCGAGCAGGCCGAGGATTTCGCCCGGCTCGACGGTTAGCGAGACGTCACGAACTGCCGTGACGTCGGCGAAGGACTTGCGCAGACCTCGGATTTCAAGCGCAGGCATGGAGCATGTTTAGCACGCCCATTCGAAAGTAAGGCTAGCCGCGGGTGGTGGGCCACTCGGCTGGCTTTGCAATGTGGGCAGCGAAATCGCCATTCGCATGCACCCTCACCCCCGTATTGAGTACGGGCGTGAGGGTGATCCGAGGCTTGGGCACGGAACATTGACCATTCTGAAAGAGTCTCCGAAGGCGGGCACCTAGCCTCCCTCAACCTGAAACCACAAAGGGCGCCCGTTCCCCGGTCAGTGCAACCACACCTATCCCCGCCGCCGCTGACAGCGCGGGCAAATGTGCGTGCCCCGTTGCCCGATCACCAGCCGCTTGATCGCCCGCCCGCAGCGCGGGCACGGCTCGCCGGTGCGCTGAAAGACGTTCAGCTGCTCCTGGTACCGACCGCGCTCACCGCGGCTGCCGACGTGCGTGAGGAAGCTCGTCCCGTCGTGCTCGATGCCGGCCCGCAGCGTCGTGACGATCGCCTGCGCCAGATTGTTCAGGCGGCGGCGGCTAAGCGACCCGGCGGGAGTGTCCGGGTGGATTCGGGCCAGCCACAGCGCCTCGTCCGCGTAGATGTTTCCCACGCCGGCCACGATCCGCTGGTCCAGCAGCGTGGGCTTGATGGCCCGGCGGCGACCTTCGAGCGCGGCGTGCAGC
>DAOUKN010000302.1:0-10293 GCA_034421255.1 Chloroflexota bacterium
CTGCTCCTCTCTGGGCACTTCGTTGAGTTGCACGACGGTGCACTGCCCGGGCCGGATCAGCTCCTGCAGCGATGTGTGCTCGTAGTCATCGAAGATGCCGTCCTGGCGGCCGAGGGTGGCGTTCAGGCGCCACATCAACGCGCGCTTGACGAGCGTGTAGTCGGCGCCATCGTCGTCGGCGTTGCGCGCGCCACTCAGCTCGACGTCGTTGACGGCTTCCGTGAGCTGCCGATACGTCCAGCGGCGGTCGCGGTCGATGCCAACGGCTCGCAGCGCCAGCCTGAGGACCTCGCGTTGCGGTCCGGACAGGCCGTGGGTCGTCCCGAGAAGCTGATAGATGTCGCTTGGGTGCAGGAGGTCGCGGCGGATCTTGATCTGCTCCGGGCGCACGACGAGCGTCCGCGCGCGATAGACCTCACCGCGGAAGCCGGGGTGGTTGGCGATCTCCTCGAGCGTGCCGTATTCCCCGTGGGGGTCGACGATCACCACCGCCGCGCCAACCGACGGTTGCATCAGCTCCTCGACGATCACGCCGGCGAGGTAGCTCTTGCCGGCGCCGGTGCCCGCGATGATGGTCAGGTGCGTGCTGGCGAACTCGTTGACGTCGAGCGTGACGGGCACGCGATCCCTGGTGCGCGTGAGCAGACTGCCGATGTGCGCCGCGCCGGGCCGGCCGTGTGAAATCCGGGAAAGCGCATGCGCCAAGACGTCGTCCGGGACCAGATAGACGGGCCGCCCGGCGCGTGGCACCACCCGCGGATTCACGAAGCCCAGCGTGTCGTCGAAGTAGCCCAGGACGGCCACGTCGAACTCGTAGAGCTCCGGCGTGGCGTGATCGAAACCGATGAGCTCGGCCACCCGGCTGGGCGGCACCTGCGGGTCGGCCATGAAGGCGTCGGGATAGAGCTTGAGCGGCCGGCGCGCGTCGATGCGCCCGAGCACGGAGCGCAACTCGCCATCGACCCGAGCGTCGTACGCCACAAACTCACCGATCTTGAGCTGGTCGTCGGCGTCCGGGGCGACCAGGGTGTAGGCATGCGGGGACTCACCCGGTCCCTTGGTGGTGCCGACGGGCACGGTGCCGCTCATCCGGCCGCCTCGATGCGCGTGCGCCAGGCGATGGAGTCGCGCAGCACGGCCACGGCGCCCGCGTGAGCGGGAAACGCTGCGACCAGGCGCTGGGTGATCGCCAGGGCCAGCTCCGAGGTCAGCGGATGCCCGTGGGCCAGCAGCAGCGGCAGATAGGCCGCCCGCAGCCCGTCGTCGGCGCTGTGGAACGACTCGAACTCGTCGTCGTCCAGCCGTTGGACCGCATCGCCCACGCTGAGGGCATGAGCGACCACGCCCTGGGTCACCTCGCCGGCGGCCGAACGCGAGCCGAGAAGCAGCACGCCGATGAGCGTGGCGGTTTCCGGCAACTGATCGGGGGCGAGCGTGTGCAACTCGGCTCCGGACGTGAGGCGGGGACCGAGCGTGCCGAACTCGGGATTGACGAGCGTGGTGTCGAAGACCACGCCGACCGCGACGGTTCCATCCATCCTCGGCACGGCGATGAACGTGCCAAAGGCGTAGTCGGCGGGCGCGGGCGCCTGGTCCACCTCGCCCGGACGCATGACCTGCGCCACGTACTCCACGTGCGAGTTGGACTTCACGATCCTCGCGAGTCTCATCGGCGTCGCCGCTTGCTGGCCGATTTCCCGGAAAGATAGGCGTCCAGGCCGTTGCGGTCGGCGAACTCCTGGAACAGCGCGTGGAACCGGTCGCGGTCGGCCTGGGTCAGCACCGCCAGCGCGTCGGCCGTCTCGGCGGCGTACGGATAGCCATCGGCTTGGGCGACGATTTCGGCGCGGACGATGTCGGTCATCCATTCGGTGCGGTCGGCCTCGACGACCCAGCGGGGAAATTCGAGCCGCGCCGGGCGGCGGCGGGACGAGGCGCGCAGATAGAGGAAGGCGACCGAGCGCGCGTGCTCGCCATAGCCCTCCAGCCCCGTGCTCCGCGCGCTGATGAACGCCGGCGTGCGCGCGCCCCACGGGGCCCGCGGCAGCCAGACGCCGTCGGTGACGCGGCGCGGGGGCTCGATATTGCGCACCGCCGCCACCATGGCGCCGAGGTCCCGCGCGCGGCTGGCGTCGATGTAGCCCACGACCGGGACCGCATTTGATTCAGAGGCCTCCAGCAGGCGCACCACCGCCGCCACGTAGCCCTGGCGGAGGTGTGGGTTTCTGACGAACGAGGCGATCAGACTGCCGTCGAAGATTGCGAGCCGCTCCGACCCGGCGCTGGAATCTTCGACCCACTCGGTGAGGGCGGCGCACTCGGCCTCGAAGCGCCGCAGGTCCACCAGCTCGCGTGGATGGCTCTCCTGGTTGTCGGCGCCGTAGAGGTCCGTGGCCGGGATGGCCTCGAACCGCAGGTCCTTGGAGTAGGCGTCCTTGGCATGCGCGTTGACGAACCGACCGATCTGCACCGCGCCCACGTCGATCGACCACTCGGACGAGGGATAGATCTGGCTTCCGTCCACGGCGCAGGTGGTGACGCCGGTGAGCGTGCGCATGGCCCAGGCGCGCCAGGACTCATGGGTGTCGCCGGCATTGGCCGTAAACGGCCGCCACCACGAGCCATCGGGGGTGGTGTCCCACTCGTGGGTGGGAAAGGCGCCCTCGGCCTGGTCAGGACCGCCGAGCGCGTCGCCAAGCGTCCGGGCCGGGAGGCTGCGCAATTCCCCGGCACCGCGGCGCAGGCCGTCGAGCTCGTGCGCGAACGCCTGGTCGAGAGTGAGGAAGTCGTCGCGCCGGCTCTCGAGCGCCTCGATCACCTTGGTCCGCGACAGCGTCATGCGACGTCGATCCGACTCTCGCCGTTGACCTTGCGCACGTGAATCACGTGGTCGAGCATCCGCTCGAAGCTGTCGTCGTGCGTGATGACGACCAGCTGCTTGAAGCCGCGCACGCGGAGGATCTGCTCGGCCAGATTGGTGCGGCGGGTGTCGTCGAGATTCTGCGTCGGCTCGTCGAAGAAGGCGACGTCAATGTGGAGCAGCTCGCGCAGCAGCGCCAGGCGCACCGCCAGCGCGGCGGTCATCTGCTCGCCCCCCGAGAGCTGGGTGAAGCTGCGGATGTGACCGCCGCGCTCCAGGACGATGTCGTAGTCCGGGGTCCAGCGCAGGCGTCCGGCGCGGTCGCCGAGCACTTCGCCGAATATCTCGTCCGCCGCCTCGCTCACGTCGGCGAGCAGGGCCTCGGTGACGAGCGGCCCGGCGGCCCGCAGGACGCCGCGCATGAGTTCGGTGCGCTCGCGCAGGGCCTTCGCTCGGGCGACCGCGCGCTTTTCGGCGTCCAGACGGCGCGCAACTTCCGCGAGTTCGTCCAACTCCTTCTGCCGCTCCGCGATTCGCGCTTCCTGGGCCTCGGCGCGGGTGTCGAGCGCGGTCTTGCGGGCGATGGCGGTGTCGCGAGACCGCTGCGCCGCTTCCCGCGCCGCGGGATCTGCCGCCGCGCCCAGTCTGGCTGCTACCCCCCAGGCGTCCGCCGTCGCCGCGACGGCTTCGCGGACCTGGGCCCGGACCTCTTGCAGGCGCTCGGCGCGCTGCTCAGACTCGCCCGCCAGGCGCTCGTGCTGGAGATAGCGTTCGTGGCCGGCGCGGGAGTCGTCCAATCTCCGTTGGGCCGCCTGAGCTTCGGCGAGGCGCGGCCCAAGTTCGCGCAGCGCGGCGTCAGCAGCGGACCGCGCGACGCCGGCGCGCTCGAAGTCGGCCTCCGCTTGTTGCGCCTGCTGCCGTCTGGCCTCCTGCTCGCCGGCCAGCCCCTGGGCCTGCGCCAACCTGCCGCCGGCGCCGACGTGGGGTTGCAGGGCCTGCTCCGCATCCTGGAGCTCGCCGGTCAGCCGCGCCGCCTCGTCGGCGGCTTGCCGCGACTCGGCCAGCGATTCGAGCGCGGCGACCAGCCGCCGCGCGGCACCGATGACGTGAACCGGGCGCGACTCGGGGGGAAGCGTGGCCTCGGACGATTCGATGGCGCCTGTGAGCGCCTTCGCGTCCACGCCCTCGGCCGCGGTCGCCAGGGGCCGCAAGGCTTCAACCACCGCCTGCGCGGCGGCGTGCTCGCCTCGCGCGGCGTCAAGCGCCTCGCGGCGTGCCTGCAGATCGCCCACGCGGTGCCGCGCATCCTCGGCTTCACGCAACGCCGCCTGCGCCGTGACCTCACCGTTCGCCAATTGCTCGAGGTGGCGCCGGTGCCCCGAGGCGCGCTGCTCGAAGACCAATGCCACGTCAGGAACATCCGCCAGATTGCGGCATTCCGAATCGAAGAAGGGACAGACCTTGGTGCGCTCCAGCAGCGCCGCGGCCTCGCCGTCGGCCGCCATGACCGCCGTCACGCTGGCGCGCTGGGCGCGTACTTCCTGCAGGGCCTCATGTCTCGTGGCGAGCTGATTGGCGAGCGGCTGCAAGGCCGCCGCTTCGTCCCACTCAATCTGGAGTCGCCGGACCTGCGCGGACGCTGACTCGACGTCCGCCGCGCAACCACCGAGACCTGCCGTGAATTCGTGGCGAGCGGTCGCGGCATCCGATTGCGCCCGGTCGGCACGGCCGGCGATGGTGGCCGCGGCGGCCAGGCGGTCGCGCAACGTCTGGATCGACCTGGTGGCCGTCATTTCCGCCGCGGCGGCCACCTCCAGCTCCGCGAGTCCGTCCGCCGCCGCCTTGGCCTCCGCCAGCGACTGCCGGGCCTGGTCCCGGGCAACGGCGGCGTGGGTTTCGTCCGCCTGAATCGCCGAGAGCCGCTCGCGCAACGCGTCTCGCTCGGTTCCCACGTCTCCGAGTTGTTTGATCTCCTCTCCCGCGGCCGCATGGGCCTCGTGGTCGGCACGGGCCGCATCCAGCTGCTCCGCGGCGCGTTGCGCTTGGGCCAGGTGGTCTTCGGCGTCCCGCGCGGACTGTTGGAACATGAGGAGCTGCCTGTCGGCGAGCTTGGCCGCCGAGAGGGCAGCCTTGGCCGCTTCCGCGTCCGCGTCATGGCGCCGCGCGGCCGCCTGCGCCCGGTCAAGCTCGGCCTGCGCCGCGATCCGGTCCTGCGCAATCTCCGCAGCCTCGCGTCGCGCTTCGGCAAGCGCCGATTCGGCGACGGGCTGCACCTCCAGCTGGCGCGCCAGTTCATGGGCCTTCGACTCATGGGCGACGCGCTGCCTATCGAAATGGTTGAGCAACGGGCGGAGATCGTCGACGGCCCGCTTGAACTCGTCGACGCGCAGGATGGGATCGAAGCGCTCGCGGCGCAGGCTCGGGGTATCCAGGAAATCCGCCGTGAGCCGGCCCTGCGGCACGCCGACGACGCGGTCGAACACCTCGTCGGGTCCGGTGAATCCCGCGACGCCCAGGTGTTGCGCGAGAAAGGCCTCGATGTCGTCGGCGCGCTCCTCGAACACGCGGCCCTGCTCGACGTCAAATATCTCCGAGTCCATGGTTGCGTTCGACGACAGCGCCCCGGTGCCGCGGGCGCGCGTGCGGTGCAGCCTGCGCGTCACGCGGTAGCGCCGGTCGTCGAAGCCGGAGGTGAACTCGATCGCAATCGAGGCGTCCGTCGCGCCGTGGCGCATGACGCTGGCGAGCGGACGTGGACGAAGGTCGAACGCGCCCAGGCCGATGGCCTGCAGAATCGCCGTCTTGCCCGCGCCGTTGTCGCCCACGATGGCGGTGAGGCCGGGCGCCATCTCGATGTCGGCCGAGGCGAAGCTCTTGAAATTGGTGAGCTCGACGCGGTGGATCAGCATGTCAGGCCAGCGTGCCCGCGACGATCAAGGCCAGCGCGTTCTCGTCCTGGCCTTCGAGGACTGAGCGCTTGAGCTCCAGCGTCCGCTCGGCCAGCGTATGGGCATCGGCGGTCAGTGCCGGGTCTTGGGCCAGCAACTCGCGCACGACGTCGCGCTCGATCTGGTCCCGTGACCCGCCGCGGACGCGCACGCCAGCCCCCAGCGTGCGCTCGACGTCCACCGTCACGCGCGCATGCAGCGGTTGGTAGTGGTCCTGCACCAACTCGAGCAAGGCCGGCTGGTCGAGCGCGGCGCGCTCGAAGCCAAGCTCGCCGCGCAGCAGGATTTCGACCAGCGGACGCGGACCGGCCGGCGACGACGGCGGGTCGATGGCCTCCACGACACGCTGCCGCAGCGCCGCGAAGCTCTCGGCTCCGGTGACGCAAATAGCGAGGCGCACAAACGGCCGGCGCTCAACCACGTCGTCGCGAAACCGCGCCTCGACTCTCGGCGGGTCTTCCAAGCGCACCGTGACGTCGTACAGCCCGCGCTCGCGTCCCGCGCCGGCCAAACCGGGTTCGCCGACCAGCCCTTCCGTGATGCTGTGGGCCTCCAGCGCGCCGGGATTGAAGATCCACGCATCGTCGTGGGGTAGCTCGTAGCGGTAGTGGACGTGCCCCAGCGCCAGATAGTCGGCAATGCCGCGCAGTTTCAGCACGTCGGCCGCGCCAATGCCGCCCTGCCCCCCTGGCGACTCCTCATCCACGCCCGTATGCAGCACGCCGATGCGGAACTGCACGCCATCGGCGGGCGTCGCCTGCGCGGCCTCGATCACACTCGGTAGGTAGGCGGCCAGACGCGCGCCTAAGTACTCCACGCCGAAGATGCGCACGGGCCCGATGTCGGTGTAGGCGCCGTGGCCGCGCTCAGCGGTCCACGGCCGCCACGTCAGGCCCTCGTGCTCGAGATCCATCTGCTGCAGCAATCGGAGCCGGTTGCTTCGACTGAGCTGCCAGAGCCAGGAGCGCTCACCCCGGCGAAACCAGCGCTCGTGGTTGCCCTCGACGGCGACCACGGGGATTCCGTCTTGCGCCAGGAGGGCCAGTCCGGCGTCGGCGTCGGCGTAGGTCCGCGGGTCGATGGACTTGGAGTCGAACAGATCGCCGGCCAGGATCACAAAGTCCGGCCGCACCTCTCGGCAATACGCAATGGCGCCGCCGAAGGCGCGGGTGAAGTCCGCGGCGCGTTCGGCGAGGCCGTATTGCCGGAAGCCCAAGTGCACGTCGGCGAAGTGGACGAAGCGGATCTGCATCACGCGCTACGGTATCACGCCGAACATAAAACGAACGCAGCCCCGCCGACAGCACCCAGACAGCCGCCCGGACGCCCGGCAACGGCCGGACCCGCGGCTCTAGCCCTGGTCGATGACACCGCAGGCGACGCGGTCGCCGGCGCCTGGATCTTCGCCATAGCTGTCCGGCTTGGCGTGCACGATGATGGCCGAACCGTCGTCGTCCAAGATGGACTTCAGCGACGCCTGGGTGTTGAAGGCGTTGGCGCGCGCGGTTCCGTCGGCCCCGGCGTAGATGTTGGGCATATCGCCAGGATGGTTGGGGCCGTGGAGAAAGCCGTGCCCCTTGTCGTCGGGATTCAGGTGGCCGCCCGCCGCCGAGAAGTCCGGCGCGCAGCTGCCGGTCTCGTGGATGTGGAAGCCGTGCCAGCCCTCGGTCAAGCCGGTCAGGTCCGCCGAGACCAACATGCCGTTCGGCCCCTGGGTCAGCGCGACGGTTCCCATCGAGACGCCGTCCGGCCCGGCCATCGCGGCGACCACGGTGACACCGAGGTCCGCTTCGTCCACCGCCTGGCCGTCGCAGGCAGCCAGCGCAAGGAGCAGCAGCGCGACCAGGGCGAAGATTGGCCAGGCGCTACGGAAGATCCCGCGTCGCTCTGTGCCGTGTTGATTCCGGGCGCTCATTTTCGGATCTCCTGCCAAGGTGCCGGTGGAGCACGAAACTGGACGCATGGTAATGAGCGTGCGGCCTCCCCGACCGCGGCGGCGGGTCGCACCGCCGTTCCACGGCGTCCACACTCGCCGTCACTGCGCCGGGCACGCGCAGGTCGCGAGGCGATCCGCGATTGGGCGTATGCTGCGGAGCATCTGACGGAGGTCGGGTCGGAGGGACGGGCCTATGCAGCTTCCCGTGCGCTATCAGGTGATGGAAAGCACCGGCCCCGACGACAACGTCGAGGCCAACATCGTGCACGCGGCGACCACCGTCGACCTGGACGTTGCCGAGATGGCCATCGTGCTGGTGGACACCTGGGCGGGGCATCCGATGCCGTCGCACCTGGAACGCACCGGGGAGATCTGCCGCACGCGCATTCGCCCCCTGCTGGACGCGGCGCGCACCGCCGGCGCGACGGTGATCTACGCGCCCTCGCCGCGTGTGGCGCCCGACTTCGAGTCCTTTCGCCACGACAGCCGCGAGACCGCACCGCCGGCGCCGGACGTCGACGACTGGCCGCCCCAGGAGTACCGCGACACCACGGGTCGCTATGGCTCGCTGCGCAAGCGGCCCGGGGAGCTACCCGAGGACTACGACGGTCCGCAGCCGGACTGGTGGCGCATTCACGGCATCGATTCGTCGATCTCGCCGGTATCCGGCGACGTCGTGGTGGCGACCGGCGCGGAGCTGCACGCGGCCTGCAAGGCGCGCGGCCTGGTGCACCTGATCTACGCGGGCTTCGCCACGAACATCTGCATCCGGTTCCGCGACTACAGCCTGCACGCGATGCGCGATCGCGGCTACTCCCCGATTCTGCTGCGGGACGCCACCAGCGCGATCGAGACGCGGGCGACGATCGGCAGTCTCAGCCTGACGCGGGCCGTGATTCTGGACCTGGAACGCTGGTTCTATACCGCCCTGACGGAGAATCTGATCGAGGGGTTAAGCCAGGCGTAGCGTGCGCCAGACAACTCGAGCCTCCCCGAATGTCATTCCGAGCGCAGCGAGGAATCTAAGGGGCGCGGAGCCTGTACCCACGTCCTTAGATTTCTCACTTCGTTCGAAATGACATGGGTGTGAACGCGATGATCTGGGTGTGACCGAAATGACCTGGGTCGCTCGCAGTGACAAGAGGTTTCCGACCGACGGTGCTTTAGCCCTCGCCGCCGCTAGATCGACCTTGAGGCAGCACTCGGATCCTCCCGTCACTCCGGCGAAAGCCGGGGTCCAGGTTCACCCGACGCGCCCGAGACCCCGACTGGATTCCGGCCTCCGCCGGAGTGACGGTCAGGAGGCAGCCGCTTCATCGCGATGCAAAGGGCGCTAACTCGACGGTGCTTTAGCCCTCGCGTCCGTTCGAGGCGAACTGGGACTCGAGCGCGTTGAATTCGTCCAGCCCGATGAGCGTCTTGAACTCCTCGAGACCCGTCATCGGCCCCGCGCCGGTTGTCGTGCCGGAAGCGTGCAGCGCCCCAAAGACGCCTCGCAGCACGGCGGCGGTCGCGAACAGGCCGGACAGCGGATAGACCACCATGCGAAAGCCGAGGTCCTGCAGCTCCGACGCCGACAGGAACGGCGTCGCGCCGTCCTCGATCATGTTGGCGAAGAGCGGCACGTCGGGTGGGAAGGCGTCGCGAATGGCGCGCAGCTCGTCGACTGAGCGCGGCGCTTCGATGAACACCACGTCCGCCCCGGCGGCGTAGTAGGCCCGACCGCGGTCGATGGCGTCGTCCATGTCGTTGACCGCGCGGGCGTCGGTGCGCGCGATGATGACCAGATCGTCGTCGCCCCGGGCGTGCACGGCGGCGCGGAGCTTCTGGACGTGGTCCTCGCGCGAAATTACGCGCTTGCCTTCCAGGTGACCGCAGCGCTTGGGCCACTCCTGGTCCTCCAGGATCATTCCGGCAATGTCGCCCTGCACGCACTCGGTCACCGTGCGAATCACATTCAGCGGGCTGCCGTAGCCGGTGTCCATGTCGGCCACCAGGGGAATGTCGACGACGCTGGCGATGCGTCGGGAGCGCTCGATGATCTCCGTCTGCGTCAGCAGTCCGATATCGGGCACGCCGAGGGTGCTCGCGGCCAGACCAAATCCGGTGGTGAAGAACTGCTCGAATCCGGCCTGCTCGATCAGGGTGGCCGAGAGGGCGTCGTAGGCGCCCGGCAGCACGATGATCTCGTCGCGGTCGAGTCGCCGGCGCAGGCGGGTGGAACGACGCATGCTGGTCTCCGGTCAGGGGAGCGGCTGTTGCGCCGATTGTGCCGGACGGGCGTGGGGCGTCGTTGGGGCGACGCATGCGTCGCCCCAACATGACGACTCCCGAACGTGGGGCTTGATCCCAGGCTGCGCGCAGTCTGGGGCACCGGGCGCGTCGTTAGTTCGATGCGAGGAGTCGAGGGGCGCTGAGATTTCCCGCCGCCCCTTGGATTCCTCGCTGCGCTCGGAGTATCTGTGTTGGCCGTCAAGGGTTGTCAGGCGGTGGGCACGGACTCCTCGATCCAGGGGGTGCCTCGGTGAGCCACGGCGTTGAGGTGCAGC
>DAOUKN010000303.1:0-8626 GCA_034421255.1 Chloroflexota bacterium
ACCTCCTGGGACTATGCCGAAGGCCTCAGCGAGCGCCGCTACGGCCAGGTCCTGCCCGACCATCGCGACGACATCTTCCTGATGTCGAAGGTCTGCGACCGCACGCGCGACGGCGCCCTCCAGCAACTCGACGAGAGCCTGCGCCGGCTGCGCACTGACTACCTGGACCTCTGGCAGTTCCACGAGATCAACTACGACAACGACCCCGAGTGGATATTCGAGCCCGGCGGCGCCGTCGAGGCCGCCGAGATCGCCAAGGCGCAGGGCAAGGTGCGCTACGTCGGCTTCACCGGCCACAAGAGCCCGCACATATTCAAGGGCATGCTGGCCGCCGACTACGAGTGGGACTCCTGCCAGATGCCCGTGAGCGTCTTCGACCACCAGTACCGCAGCTTCATTGCCGAGATACTTCCCGAGCTGAATCGGCGCGGCATCGCCTGCATCGGGATGAAGTCGCTGGGCGGCAACGGGCAATTCATCACCGAGTGCGGATTGACGGCGCAGGAGCTGCGGCGCTACGCCCTCTCCCAGCCGATCACGGCCCTGGCCTGCGGCGCGGTCACCCACGCCGACGTGCTGCAGGACCTCGAAATCGCCCGCACGTTCACGCCGATGCCGGAGGATGAGCAGCAGGCGCTGCGCGATCGGGTGCGGCGCCAGGCCACGGACGGCCGCCACGAGTGGTTCAAGACCTCGACCTACTTCGACTCGCCGTACCACGCGGATGCCCACGGGTTCAGCAGCCACCTGAGGCTTCCCCGCTAGCCGCGTCCGCCGCCGGCATGTGCGAAAGTGAAAGGGCGCGCTTGGCCAACACGATGCGGCAATGACTGACGAGATCGACCGATTGGTATGCGCGGTGGTGCACAACGACGACGCCAACCGCGTGAATCAGGCACTGGTGGACGGGGGCTACGGCGTCACCCGCATCACGGCGCAGGGCGGATTCCTGCGGCGGGGCAATGCGGTCTTCGTGATCGGCGTGGCGCAGTCGGCGGTCGACGCCGTCATCGACCTGCTCAAACGCGACGCCCGCCAAGCCGCTGGGGCCGACGCCGGCGGCTCAGCCTACGGCATCGTGTTCGTGGTGCGGGCCGGCCAGTTCGCGAGGCTCTGACGTGGCCATGACCGCCGGCGCGAACGACCGCCTGGCCATCGCCGTGGTGCAGGACGCCGACGCGATGCGCCTGTCCAACGCGCTCAACGACGCCGGGTTCGCCCACACGCGAATTCCGACGCGCGGCGGATTCCTGCAGCGTGCCAGCGAGGCCATCATGGTGGCCTATTCGCACACCCGCCACGAGACCCTGATAGACCTGATCGCCAGCCAATGCCACACCCGCAGCGAGATGCAGATCGTCTCGCTGGCCGGCGACACGATGCTGCTGGCCGAACCGGTCGAGGTCGAGGTCGGCGGCGCCACGGTCTTTACGCTGGAGCTTGAGCGCTTCGTCCGTCTCTAGGCCCCGCGCGGCGCGCCGCCGGTTTTCTCGCATAATGCGCGCGCCGTTCGCCACTCGGAACGCGTGATGACCGACCAGATCATCGACGTATCCGGGCACTTTGGCGCCGTGCCGTTCGCGCGCGCCTCGTGGACTCCGGCGGAGGTCGTGGACCGCGCGGCGGCCGTGGGAATCACTCACACCTACGTCGCGGCGCTCAGCGGGGTCTACCACGAGGCGGGCCTGGGCAACGCCGACGCCCTGGCCGCGGCGGCCGGACACAGCGGGCTGACGGCGGCAGCGGTGGTCGATCCGCGCTCCGGCAGCCGGGCGCTGGATCAGGTCGAGGAGTCCATCGACGCCGGCGTGCGACTGTTTCGCGCGTTTCGCGGCGCACAGGGCGCCTGGCCGCCGACCGAGGCCACGTTTCTGTCCGCCGCGCGACGCATCGCCGACGCCGGCCTGGTGCTGATGGCCGACCTCGGCAACCCCATCGGCGAGCTGACGGAATACATGCACGCGCTGGGCGACCTGGACCTGACGATCGTTTTCGCCAATGTGACCTATGCCACGCTGGGCGAGGCGCTGACAGTAATGCGCAGCGATCCCCGGGTCCACCTGGAGAGTCACCGGCTCTGCCGCCCCGACACGCTGGAGCTCATCGCGTCCGAGGTCGGCGCCGACCGCGTGCTCTTTGGCACCTCCGGACCGCCGTTCAACGCGCTCTCGGCGCTCAACCTGGTGCTGCACGCCAACCTGCCCGAGGCGGACCGCCGCCTCATGCTGGCGGGCAACGCGCTGCGGTTGATCGAGGGCCGCGATGTGGCTGATCGCGCAACGCCCAACCTCTCGCCCGACCCCTTCGGCGCGCCGGTGCGGGGTCCCGAGACCGTGCCGATCATCGACATCCACGCGCACAACGGCGCCTGGCCTTATGCCGACGCCACTAGCCGTGACAACCACGGCATCGCGACGCTCGAACGGCTCATGGCCAAGTACAACGTCGAGCAGACGTTCGCTTCGTCGGCGTTGGCCATCACCAACGATTTCCGCCGGGGCAATCGAGAGCTGGTGGAAGGCAGCCGCGGCAGGGGAACCATCCGCCCGCTGGTGACGATCACTCCACACGACGTCTCCGGATCGTGCGAGGAGATGGACCGGTGGTATTCCGAACCGCACGTCGTGGGCGCCAAGCTGCACACACAGTTATCCCGCGTACCCATCGGCGACCCGCGAATGGCCGCCCTGTTTCGCGAGGTCGCCGCTCGCGGCAAGCCCGTGGTCAATCACGTGATGGCGCTCGGCGGATTCGACCCGCCGACCGAAACGCAGCAGGTCGACGGCATCGTGGAGCTGGCCGCCAAACATCCAGACTTGACCGTCGTGGCCTACCACGGCGGCGGTTTGGACTGGGAGCGGATGCTGGAGTTGGCCGCGCCGCTGCCCAATCTTTATGTCGAGTACGTGAGCTCCTGGCCGCAGGACAACCCGGTGCGCGCCGCCGTCGAGCGGCTGGGACCAGGTCGCGTGATGTTCGGCACGGACATGGACCTGCTCTCGCCATCGCTCATGGTCGGGCTGGTGGACAGCGCCGGTCTCGATGCCGCGGCCTACGCCGCCGTGATGCACGGCAACGCGCGGCGGGTTTTTCGGCTGGGGCCCTACCGGCCACAGAACAAGCCGCGCGTACCGGGCGACCTGAAGGGACAGATCTGGATCGCGCCGGACTTCGATGAGACACCGGAGGAAATGATCAGGGCATTTGAAGGTGATTCGTGAGGTGCCTGCTGCTGGTAGCGCAGGCGCAGGTCGAGGGGTTAACCCTGGTGACCGCCGATGTCGACATTCCGCGGTACGTCGTCCGCACGATGGCGGCACGGTCCAGACCAAGGGGCATTCGACAGCCGCCTGACTCGATTTCGGAGATCGCCCACTAGGCGGTACAAGCGATGGGTCTACACTGCCCAGAAACTATTCGAGGCGGGCTGACGTCGCCATGAGAGCCATGTGCCGGCTGGTTCCAGTTCTGCTGGCCCTGGCACTCGCCGCCGTCATCGCGACCCCCGCCTACGCCATCGAGTGCGACGGCACCGCCCTGCCCGATGGATGCCTCTTCACCATCACCGGCGGCGATACGCCCTATCCCGATGACGGCTTCGCGGTCACTAATGCCGACGGCGTGCCGATCTGGGATTTCGTGAAAGAGCAGGACCTTCAGGCCATCGGCTACCCGATCAGCCAGCGCTGGGCCGACGGGCCCTTCACCTTGCAGGCGTTCCAGAAAGTCATCCTGCAGTGGGACCCCGGCAAGCAGCGCGTCAATTGGTTCAACACGCTCGACGTGCTGGCCGACAAGTATCCGGACGTCGAGATCCCCAACGTCCCGGCCCACCAGGTCTTGGAAGCCGATCAGGGCGTCACGAGTTTCGGCGTCATCATGCGCAACCATCTCGCGCTTCTCGACGCCAATCCCAAGATCAAAGCCGCGTTCCTCGCCGAGCCCAACTGGCTGAATCTCTACGGCCTCCCCATTGCCTACGAAGAGCGCGAAGTTGACGGCAATCCCCAGGGACTCCAGGTCCTCCGCGCCCAGCGCACCGTTTTCGCGATCTGGAACGTGCCTGCCCCGGGAACGACGGTTGGCGCCGTCGTGCTTCAAAACGTCCCTGACAAGATCAAGGCGCTGAGCAACGTCATCATTCCCGATATTGCCAAGCAGCCAACAGACCACGGCCACGATGGCAATGGCACTCTTCCCAATATAGTCGAAGAGCCAAGCGCTCCAAGCGAATACCGCGACATTGATCGCTACTTTGCCGGGGCTATGGGTGCGCTATCGCGCGGAAGTCAATCCGGCTTCGCCAATCTTTCGAGCCAAACGTGGTTTCCAGATCATATTACCGACAGAGAAAAAGCCTGGATCTTTGGCCTAATATATTTCAGTGATTATACGTCCTATGAGCGCACTATAGACGAGTACCATATGGCCAATCGAACAATCCCTATGAATGACGGGCGCCAAATCAACGTATGGATCATTAGGGAAATCCCTTTCGGTGAACGGGACGACCTGCTAGATCGCATTGAGCAATTCGTTCGGATATCGGAAGATTTCTTCAAACTACACTTCCCAACAAACGACATCGTATTCACCATTACCAATGACTACAATTACATTGGATTCGGAACCTTTGGCGCACATTTGGGGGGTTACTTCATGCTCCACGAAAGCTATCTAGAATCGCTGGAGCACGAAATGTCGCACTATTATTTTAACCAAGTCAACACAAATAGATGGCTGGTAGAGGGTGGGGCTGATTTCCTAGCCGCATATGTCAATAATCGCACTGGACGACGAAGCATCGGCGAGAGCAAGGCCGAAGCTTCCAATCATGTTCAGGAATATTGCAAGGACACTCTTGGCATACCCAATCTCCACCAACTCAATATCGTTACATCCGACGGAAGCTCGCCTGATAATTCAATTTGCCACTACACATTCGGCAATCTATTTCTTCTGGAGGTTCTAAATATTATAGGTGACACGGCGATGGGCTTTGCGCTCAGTCAAACCTTTGATCCTACTTATGGTCTTGGAGTGAAGGACGACGAGCTCTACAGGTTATTCCTGCAATTCGCCCCGGAAGAATCAAAAGACTCGCTGCGCGATTTGTATCGTCGCATGCACGGCGCACCCTTTACCTCATCCACACCCGAACCGGTGGCATTTGAGATTCACGAGGCGATCGCCCCGACCCTCACGGAGATCCTTCCTTGGGCTGCAAACCCACCCGATGCTCATCATGCGGAAACGCTTAGGGCGCTTGTCAGCCTCTGGTGGAGTGACAACGATCTGATGATTGACATTGCACGATTCGACTGGCTCTCCGACGGGGTCAACAACAAGGAATCGGCAGTGATTGCAGACCTTCGTCGCATCGCAGCCGTAGACGTTGAGCTGGGCAAGCTAGCGGCGAGCTTTGCTTGGATAGACGATGACATCAAGCACTGGGAAGATTGGGCGGTTGGAGATCTATGGCGTATGGTAGAGAGAAATCGCAACACAAGCAGCATCGTAATGCACTACCCATGGATACAAGATCATTTGACATTCAGTGAGGCCTCAGCTCTCGGATTCTTCATGGGCGTCATCCAGAGGGAACATTGGAGACCCGCGGATGAGAAGGGCATAGCTGAGACGCTCGCAACGCTCCCTTGGATTTCTGACGGTGTGAGCCGGTCGGATGTGGACACACTCAGACTCCTCGGTGGTATTTCCGATCATGGCAAAGATTATTTTACGCACGTGATGTCAGTTCCGTGGGTTGCCGACGGTGTCTCTTCCGCAGAAGAATCCGAGTCACTTGACCTCCTGTCAACGCTATCAGGGATAGACCTCGGTTTCGCGAAGGCAATACTGGAGTTAGCTTGGACAGCCGACGGCTGGGACATTGTCGAATGGCAGGCACTCGCGCGAATCACCTCTATCTTCGATCCAAATCAGTCTGATGTCCACAATCCAGATCGAGTTTTACATGTAGGTCCTGATTTGGCCTTGCAACTCGCGACTTTCCCGTGGTTCACGGATGGTATCAATGGCCACGACCTGTCAGCACTCGGCGAGCTTCGAGGTCTGGCTGTCAAAGACGCGTCATTGGCAAGCCAAGTCCTTGGCTTTGGCTGGTTTCGGGACAACATCACCGATGTGGAGTCCCGCGCCCTTCATCACCTGCACCGTGTGGCCCTGCAAAACTTGGATCTCGCCCGGCAGGTGCTCAACTATCCCTGGGTTGCCGACGGGATCACCGAGAGCGAAGTTGCATCGCTGGCGGCCATGGCCCCCTGATCGCTCGTCATTGCGGCGAGTCACCCTGAGCATCGGCTGAACCTGAGTTCCAAGACTTCAGCGGCGATGCCGCCCGGAGCAGGGAACGGTGCCCATCAGTCACAGGCAAGGACCGGGAGCGCCAGTGCCACGAATTCGCTGAACGGTCTCAGAAGCTGGAGCCGACGGTGGGATTCGAACCCACGACCTGAGCTTTACGAAAGCCCCGCTCTGCCAGCTGAGCTACATCGGCTGAGTCCAGAAAAGCCTAGCACCGGGCCGCGCTGCGACCCTTGTCCCCCTCACCCCAACCCTTTCCCACTGTCCGGACCGGGTAGATGGTTTACGGGTGTTCGGAGACATCGTTTACACATTTAGGCGGGATCCCGCAGGTCCACGACGCCCAGTTCGTCGGTCAGGAAGTGGATCGCCCAGCGACCGTCGATGGCCGTGGGGCGGAGTGCGACGGATTGACCCCGGAGGGCCTTGGGCAGGCGGAACGGGTGGCCCTGGAACGACACGCGGCCGCCCGCTTGGACGCGACGGATGTGATCCTCGGGCCCGTAGGGCAGCGGCGGGAGCTCGCGGGGATAGGGCCGGGGACTGACGTGGTAACGACTGGCCGGCACCGCCAGGTCCAGGCTCTCGTGCGGGCGCACATGGTTGTACTCGTGCCGCCAGGCGTCGAAGGCGGCCTGCCAGGCGCCGAGGTCGGGCCGCGGCGGCTGGCGCCCGAGGTCGCGCTCGAGGGTGCCGTGGAAGCGCTCGTCCTTGCCCAAGGTCTCGGGATGATAGGGCCGGCTGTGGCTCACGGCGATGCCCAAGCGGCGCAGCCAGACGGTGAGCGGGGTGTAGGGGTGAGCCGGGTGGTTGCCCCAGGGACTGCCGTTGTCGACCAGCACGCGGTCGGGCAGCCCGTAGCGCTGGAAGGCGGTCACCAGATGGGCCTGCACCGTGGCCGTGCGTTGGTTCGGACAGGCGGCGAGGCTGACGGCGTAGCGCGAGTGATCGTCGAGGATGGTGAGCGGATGGCAGCGGCCCGTGCCACAGGGCCAGCCGGCTTTGAAGTCCATCTGCCACAGCGCGTTGGGGTGCGGGTGCTCGAACCGCTGGAACGCGCGGGGCTGGCCGGCGCCCTGGGCGGGATCCAGGCGCCCATGCCGCCGCAGGATCGCCGTGATGGTCGAGGCCGCGGGCAATGGCTCCACGCCCTGGCGGGCCAGCAGCACGCGCAGCTTGCGCCCGCCCCACGTAGGGGGCTGCGCCCGCAGGGCCAGCACCGCCGCTTCCAGGGCCGGCGTCGTACGCGCCGGACTGCGGTGCGGCCGCCGCGAGCGGTCCTGCAACCCCGCCGCGCCCTCGGCGGCATAGCGTTGCAGCCACTTGTAGCCGGTCGGGGCCGAGATCCCGAAGCGCTCGCACAGCTCCCGCCGGTTAGCCCCCGGTTGTTGGGCCAGCGCCACAAACTCCGCCCGCAACTCACTCACGCGTCGCTCCGCAAACGGCACATCCCTGTCCTCCCATGCACGGCGTGATGTGTAAACCATGTCCCCGAACGCGTGTAAACCATGTCTCCGGTCTGCACACCCACAGTGGAGAAGGGGAGGCGGCCATACGCTCTCCCGCGGCGGAGACGGTTGCAGAGGGCGGTCGGTCCTGGGATGTCCAGGAAGGGCCACGTGCAACCCCAGGTCGGCACGACTGGATTCCGGCTTCCGCCGGAATGACGGACGGACTTGCAGCGGCCTCCACATAGGAAGTGGCCGGTGGCTAAACGTCCCAGACTTCGCGCATGACCTGCTGCACGGCCGGCGGCCCGTCGACCGTGGCCACTTCGTCGGCGGCGGCCTGAACGTCCGGCGGTGCGTGCGACATGGCGATGCCGCGACCGGCCCATTGCAGCATCTCGATATCGTTGCGGTCGTCGCCGACGGCCACGACGTCGGAAGCGTCGATGCCCAACTCGCGGGCCAGCCAGGCGACAGCTTCCCCCTTGGTCCCGCCGGCTGGTAAGGATTCCAGGCCACCCGCACCGAGACGCTCGCTCCACCAGGACACCGTTGAGACGGCATTTGCGAGCTCATCATTGATGCGGCGCTCGGCGCCCGTCACGGCGTCACGGTCGCCGAAGGCAAAGACCTCGACGGCCGGCGCGGCAACCGTCGCCCCCGGCATGGGGCGAATGATCGGCAGCTTGGTCGCTAGGTAGAGCCGCGTCGGTGCGTGGGACCACCACGCGCCGTCGCACAGGTAGCGCTCGCCGGCGAACGGCGACTCGACCCAGATTCCCGCCATGCCCCAGTCTCGATACACCTGGAGCACCGCCGACGCGGCGGCATGTGTCATGTGCCTGGCTCGC